>NZ_KV786434.1:531-70939 GCF_001806915.1 Granulicatella sp. HMSC30F09
ATTTTCTCTTTTTAAATATCTTCTCTTGAACTCTATCATCCCAAATAATGTTATTATCTTTGATTTGTAGCGTAGCTTCTAGTATATTGTTCATATGGTCATCATCCTTTTGTTTTAGGTTTAGGCGCTTTTAATATAATGGATGTTGGCCTTTTTGTATACACTAAAATAGGGTTGGTGGAAAAATTCCATCAACCCTAAAAATTATAGAACCATTTTTTATTTATTTTCTAAGTAAGTAATCGCCATTGCATCAACGCCTGTGTGGCTCATGATGATTGGTGAAGTTGTTACAATTGTGAGTGGCACATCAGGGAATAGTTCACGTATGCGTGCGATATTTCCTTCGTTAAATTCACTTAAACCAGCATGCATAATTCCGATTTCTTGAATACCACTTGGTACAGCCTTCATTTCTTCGAAGATTTCTTCGTATTTTTTTTGAAGGGATTTTAAACCTCGACCTTTTTGAATAATCTCAATTTTTCCGTGGATGACCTGCAGGAATAATTTAATATTAAGTAAATTTGAGAACATCCCCATTAATTGGCTAATTCGGCCACCTTTAATTAAGTTGTCTAAGTTTACTACGGTTAAATAAAGAGTAGTGCGTTTCTTGGCTTCTTCAACAATTTCAAGGATTTCTTCTATTGATTTTCCTTCTTGAGCGGCTTTGGCGGCCTCTTTAACAATCATCCCCATAGATCTGGAAGTGAAGTCTGAATCCACTACAGTGACATTCGTTTCGGTGATATCAGCTGCCTGGCGAGCGGCATCTACAGTACCACTAATTGAACGCATCATTTGAATTGAAATAACAGAATCGCCATTTTTTCCAAGTTCGTCATATACTTCTACGAAACGACCGATAGATGGTTGAGCTGTTTTTGGAAGCTCGCTACTTGCAATCATTTTTTGTTTAAATTCTTCTTTTGTAATAGTAACTCCATCGATATAGTTTTCGTCATCGATTGAGATATTCATTGGAACGATAGAGATTTCAAATTGTTTAACTTCTTCTTCAGTTAAGTCTGCTGTTGAGTCCGTTACAATATATACTCTTGACATTAAAGTCACTCCTATCAAATAAGTTTACCCATCTATAATACCATAATTTTCGCCTAAAAAGCTATATTCATAATCTATGTGGAAAAGTGCGAATTATGATACAATAGGTTAGCAAATGTAAAGCGTGAAAGGATGAATGGGATGGACGGAATCCTTCCGTTATGGAAAGAGAAAGGCATGACGTCGTTTGACTGTGTCTATAAAGTTAGAAAAATATTGAAAACGAAAAAAGTTGGTCATTCTGGTACTCTTGATCCTGAGGTGGATGGCGTCTTACCAATTTGTATCGGTAAAGCGACTAAAGTTGTGGAGAACCTTCATGAAGCCAACAAAGTCTATCAAGGTGAGATTACATTAGGGTTTTCTACCGAAACAGAGGATGCTCATGGAAAAGTTGTGTCAACAACACCTATCGAAACGCCGTTTTCAGTTCAAGAGATTGATGAAAAAATGCAAGGCTTTATTGGAGAAATTACTCAAATTCCTCCTATGTATTCTGCAGTTAAAGTGAATGGGAAACGTCTGTATGAATACGCAAGAGCCGGAGAAGCAGTGGAACGACCTTCTCGAAAAGCTACACTATACGACTTCAAACGGATTTCAGAGCCAGTGTATAATGAAGATAGGAAGACACAATCATGGAAGTTTGAGGTGAGCTGTAGTAAAGGGACTTACGTTCGAACACTTTCTGTTGATTTAGGAAAATCATTGGGTGTTGAGGCGCATATGTCGCAATTAACCCGTGTAAAAAGCGGACCTTTCCATGCAGATGATTGCATTACATTAGAGCAGCTAAATGAACTTGTAGTAAACGATAAAGTTCAAGAAGTACTAAAGCCAGTAGATATTGTATTCGATGAATATCCTCGAATGATTTTAACAGAGGACGAATTCGTTCGTTTTAAAAATGGTGCCCTTTTAACGCAAGATGAGTTTCCACAAATTGTTTCACCGACTGCTTGTTATTATGGAGACCAACTCATAGCAATTTATGGTCCTCATCCAGTCAAAAAAGGCTTATTAAAACCAATAAAAATGTTTTAGAAAGGAGAGAAGAATGCAAACTATTGAGTTAACACACCCTTACAAAAAAGAGTATATTGTTCAAGAGCCGATTGTCCTCGCTTTAGGATTTTTTGATGGAATTCATCTAGGACATAAAGAAGTGATTACAACAGCAAAAAAAGTCGCAGAGGAACGCGGTTTTAAAGTAGCAGTGATGTCTTTTAACCAGCATCCATCTGTTATTTTCCAAAATGTAGATCCTGATAGCATTCAATATGTATCTCCTCTAGAACGCAAGAAAGAACTATTAAAAGAACTTGGTGTCGATATTTTCTATTTGGTTGATTTTACAAAGGAATTTGGAGCCCTTTCACCACAAGAATTTGTAGATCAATATATTGTCGGTTTAAACGCAAAAGTTGTTCTTGCGGGATTTGACTATACTTATGGTAAACGAGATGTTGCAAATATGGAATTGTTACCAAAGTATGCTTCTAATCGCTTTGAGATTATCACGATTGATGAGCAAAAAAATGCGAGTGGAAAGATTAGTTCTACAGCTGTACGAGACTTATTGCTACAAGGCGACATTGAAGAAGCAAATGAACTATTAGGCTATGATTACATTATGGACGGTGTTGTCGTTCATGGCTTTGGCCGTGGTAGTAAAATGCTGGGATTCCCAACGGCCAATATCGAAGTTTCTAACGATACTTTCCTCCTTAAAAACGGGGTATATGTCGTTGAAATGTTTGTGGAAGGTAAGTGGATTCCTGGTATGGCGTCTATCGGAATCAATCCAACCTTTGATGATGTTCATAAAGTAACGATTGAAGTGAATTTGCTCGATTTTGATAAAGATATTTATCACCTTCCAGTTCGCGTGAAATGGTTAAAATACTTAAGACCAGAATTGAAATTTGAAGGAATCGATGCGTTAATAGCTCAATTAAAGAAAGATGAACAAGATACAAGAAATTATTTCAAGACAAAGAGAGGTTGATTCTCGATGTGGTATTTAAAAAACTATGATGAACTAACGAAGGAAGAGATTGTTGCGATTTACAAAGCAAGGATCGAAATCTTTATTGTCGGACAAGATTTGAATTATCAAGAAATTGACGATACAGATAAAAAATCATGGCATCTATTTGAGATGAATGATGATAGAGAAGTGATTTCCTATTTAAGAATAATTCCAGAAAGGGATAAGGTGCGACTTGGTAGAGTGTTGATAGACAATCGATACCAAGGACAAGGAAAAGGTCGTGCGTTGTTAGAGCGCGCTAAAGAAGTTTGTAAAGAGTGGTTTGTAGATACCGTGATTGAAGTTCATGCACAAGCACACCTTCAAAACCTATATGAATCACTTGGGTTTGAAGTTGTTTCAGAACCGTATGATATTGTTGGAATCAAACATGTTACTATGGAATTGTATTAGGAGGAAATCATGATTACACGTTATACACGTCCAGAAATGGCAAAAATTTGGTCTGATGAAAATCGTTATAATTGTTGGCTAGAAGTTGAAATCTTAGCTGCTGAAGCCTGGGCACAACTTGGAGAAATTCCAAAAGAAGATGTTGAAAAAATTCGTAAAAACGCGAAATTCACAGTTGAACGTATTTTAGAAATCGAAGAAGAGACAAGACATGATGTCGTTGCTTTTACAAGATGTGTCTCTGAAAGTCTTGGAGAAGAAAAGAAATGGGTTCACTATGGATTAACCAGTACAGACGTAGTCGATACAGCTTATGGGTACCAATTAAAACAAGCCAACGATATTTTACGAAAGGACTTAGCGGACTTCCTAGACATCATTAAAGAAAAAGCACTAACTTATAAAGATACAGTTTGCATGGGAAGAACGCATGGAGTTCACGCTGAACCAACAACTTTCGGCTTGAAACTAGCCTTATGGTATTCAGAAATGAAACGCAATATCGAACGTTTCGAACGTGCTGCAAAAGGGGTTGAAGCGGGTAAGATTAGTGGCGCCGTGGGGACATTTGCGAATATTCCGCCAGAAGTGGAAGCATATGTTTGCGCAAAACTTGGAATTCGTCCTCAAGAAATCTCGACACAGATCTTACCTCGTGACTTGCATGCGGATTACATTTCTACTATTGCATTAATTGCGACAAGTATCGAAAAATTTGCGACAGAAATCCGTGGACTACAAAAATCTGAAACACGTGAAGTAGAAGAGTTCTTTGCAAAAGGGCAAAAAGGATCTTCAGCAATGCCACATAAACGCAATCCAATCGGATCTGAGAATATGGCGGGACTTGCTCGTGTGATCAGAGGACATATGGTCACAGCCTATGAGAACGTGAACTTATGGCATGAACGTGATATTTCACATTCTTCAGCTGAACGTATTATTATTCCAGATAGCACAATTCTACTCAATTATATGCTTCGTCGTTTCGGTAATATCGTTAAGAACTTGACGGTGTTCCCAGAAAACATGTTACGCAATATGGATGCGACTTTCGGACTTATTTACAGTCAACGGGTGTTATTGAAACTTATCGACAAAGGAATGAGCCGTGAAAAAGCGTATGATTTAGTACAGCCGTGCACGGCAAAAGCATGGGATGAAAAGTTAGCTTTCCGTTCTGTTTTAGAAAACCAACCAGAAATTATGTCGACACTTTCAAAAGAAGAGATCGATGATGCATTTGATTATCATTACCATATTAAAAATGTAGATTTAATTTTCAAAAGAGTTGGTATTTTATAAAATTCAAATTATACTGAATATAGTGCATTTTCAATGAAAATGTGGTATAAATAGAAAGTAAAATTTAACAAAAGGAGTCAGAAAATGATTAACGTAAGTGATTTAAAAGCTGGAATGACATTCATTCTTGATGGAAAATTAATTAAAGTGTTGGAAATCAGCCACCACAAACCAGGTAAAGGGAACACTGTAATGCGTATGAAAATCCGTGACGTTCGTAACGGTTCAACAGTAGATACAACAATGCGTCCTGATGAAAAAGTAGAACGTGCACACATCGATACAAAAGATGTTCAATACTTATACAGCCAAGATGGCGTTGGAGTATTCATGGACTTAGAAACATACGAACAATACGAAATTCCTGAAGAAACAATCGAACAAGAATTAAAATACATCCTAGAAAACATGGAAGTTAAAATCCAATTCTACGGTTCAGAAGTAATTGGGGTTTCATTACCATCAACAGTTGTACTGCAAGTTACTGAAACTCAACCATCAATTAAAGGTGCTACAGTTACAGGTTCTGGTAAACCAGCAACAATGGAAACAGGTTTAGTAGTTAACGTTCCAGACTTCATTGAAGCAGGAGAATACTTAGAAGTTAACACTGCAGAAGGTACATACGTACGTCGTGCAACTAAATAATGATTTATTGAATCAAGGATGAGCCTAGCGTTCATCCTTGTTTTTTTATAAAGGAGAAATGTGTATGCGGATTGCTGTGATGGCAGGAACACCTATGGACACGAAGTTAGGCGTTGATTTATTGATGGAAAATGGCTTTACTCAAACGATTTCTGTTCCGATTTCTAAAAATCCAGTCGAACAAACGACTTTTCAAGCGTTAGAAGACGAAGAAAGAGAACAATATATTAGAAATGTGATTAACGGGCTGAAAAACGATATTGACGCCGTTTTTGTATACTGTAACTCACTAAGTTCAGTTGTGAATTTCGATTCATTGCAAGAAGAATATAGACTTCCTATGATTACTCCGATGCAAATGTATCGAACACTTGGGGTAGAACATGATTATTTAGCTGTAATGGCAGCTAATTCTCATGGATTAACTGGGGTCGAAAACAATCTATATATTGCTAATCCTAATCTTAAGGTGTTTGGTGTGACGATGCTAGAACTGGTTAAAGCGATCGAAACTGGAAAACCAGAAGAGGAGATTATTAAACAATTCGATTTTCAAAGTTTATTCCACTATTTTGAAAGTACAGAGATTGAAGCAGTCGTACTAGGATGTACGCATTTTCCATATGTAAAGACAGAATTAGAGCAACTCTCGAATATTCCAATTATAGATGTGGGTGTCTATATGATCGACCGCTTGAAGAGCCATATTCAGGAGGAAAATCATGATTTCAATTGAAAAGATGAGTTATTTCTTTCGGTATGACAAAGTTAAATATAAAAATCCAGTAAAATTTCCAGAAATTGCAGAAGAAATGGAACTGTTGAAGAAGGCTGGGCAAGATGCAAGACAGGAATTCACGAAGTTAACAGAAGCGTTTCAGAAGAACTTTAAGTCATTTCGCATGGACCGAGTTAGTCAATGGATGAATCAAGCCCAAGTGGCAAGACCCGCTTTTTGGAGATACTTTATCGAAGAGGGGCAAGATGAAGGAAATCCATCCTTTGCATTACGGTTGTTTTATATTGACGATAAATTGGGCGTATATGTAGAATTGAGTTTTATTGAACGTAAAATGAACGAACGCTCTCTGATGTTACAAAACAAAGTGTTGGAATGTGAACCTAATCGTAACATTTTATACGTAGCATCTGATTTTCAAAAGAATGCGACAGCTTATGAAGGAAACGTATCTAATAGAGATGAATTAATAAGAGCTATTAAAGAAGGAGAGGTCCGTAAAGTTATTTTAAGAAGACCGGTGTTTCTTGAAAAGAACAAAGACGGAATTGAAGAAGAACTTGCGGACGCATTGAACGAATTAATTCCGTTTTATGAAACCATTTATATGAATGAAGTAAATTAAAAGAGGTAGATTTAAAATCTACCTCTTTTTGAATTAAATTTTTATGTTGCAGAAGGAGTTCCTGGTTTTATCGTTACTTCTTCTTCTGATTCCGTTTGTTCTCCCTCAGTTGTTTCTTCTGTAGTTTCCTCAGTGGTTGGAACTTCAGTAGTAGGTGTCCCTGTTGTAGGTGTTTCAGTTGTTGTTACTTTAGTTGTTCCACTTTCTGTAGTGACTGTTGTTGTTGTTTCATCACCTTTAACAATGATATATCAAACATAATCATAACAATCAATTTCATCTACAGAAATTTCTTCTAATTGTGAAATAAAGACTACTTTAGTTTCACCGTTTAAGATTACTTGAGAAGCGTCTACAGATCCAACAAGGATGCTACCAGCTCCAATTACAAATAAAATAGTAACTAACTTTTTTCCTTTATTTGATTTTAATAAAGCATAGGCTGCGCCTAAGACGAGGATTCCTGCACCAAGTGTCACTAAACCTGTTGATGTCCTAGTGTTTGGAAGAGAAGGTTTATTAACAAAGCATCCTACTTTTTTGTAAATTAATTTTACAGAAGTAGTAGAGTTAACGACTCCTGTTGGTTTCCCAGAAATAATTAATTCTTTTTCAGAATTAGAAAGTGAGGCAATATCAACATTCGTGTTGTTCACTTTAGTCGTACTATCTGCATATGCAGAAGTAAAATTAGAAGCGAAAATTGCTGTTAAAAAAGCTAAAGAAATTAGGGCTACTAATTTTTTGAATAATTTCATAATTGATCCTTTCCTTTTATTTATGAAAATATAATGGAAATGCTGAAAATTTGCAAAGAAATATGAAATTATTGTTTTTCCTTTTAAAGGAAATTATGACATCATATTTTTGTTTGACGTTTGACGTTCATATTGACAAAAATTTTTTCGAAAGAATCTTAATTACAAGTCACATAAGGTGCTAAAATCGTTGATGTTATAAGCGTTATACATCTGCGGAACTAGAAAATAATAAACTGAAAATCAGTCTAAAGTCCTAGTGTTTTCATGTTGACTTAATTTGACCAATGTGTTAAATTATAAATGTGGTTAGCACTCGTCTTAGTCAAGTGCTAAAGAGAGGTGACTATGATGTTAACCAATAGACAATTGCTAATCTTACAATTAATCATACAATTATATACGGAAACTTTGGAGCCGGTCGGGTCGAAGAAGTTGATGGAAGTTGCAGAATTACCATTTAGTTCAGCGACGATTCGTAACGAGATGATGAAGCTTGAAGAGTTGGGATATCTTGAAAAGAACCATACTTCTTCTGGGCGAGTTCCTTCTAATAAAGGATATCGTTACTACATCGACAATATTCTACCAAGACAAAAGCAACCTGTTTCTTTGAGCGTTCGAAATCAAATTCGTGAAGTTTTCCAACAGTCAACATTAGAGATTCAAGATGTATTTCGTTTATCTGCTGACATACTAGCAACATTAACGAACTACACCGCAATTTCTTTTGGACCGGAAGTGAAAACTGCCACGTTATCGGGATTTAGACTTGTTCGCCTAAACCCAAATCAAGTGATGGCAATCGTTGTTATCAGTAATGGTTTGGTAGAAAATAAAGTCTATACAATTCCGGGAGCTATTGACGATAGTGATTTAGAAAAAGTGGTTCGCATCATAAATGATGAATTAATTGGAGTGCCGCTAGATATCGTTGCTAAACGATTAAAGACGGATCTTCCAATCCTTATGAATCGCTACATGAATTCACAAATTCAAATCGTCAAAGTAATTCAAGAAATGATGAATCGTTTCGAGAATGATCGAATGCATGTTGCAGGAAGAAGATATTTGTTAAATTACTTTGATCATCACGCTAATGTGGATCAACTCAAAGGTATTTATCAATTGATGGATGATCAGTCTAAGTTACATCAACTAGTAACCAATGATTATCAAGATATTCAAATTAGGCTCGGCTCAGAAATGGATCATCCGTTACTTGGTGACTTTAGTTTGGTAACTGCTAGTTACGAAACTCCAAACCAAGATAAAGGACTGATTGCTCTTCTTGGGCCAAAGAATATGCCGTATTCGAATGTATTATCAATTGTAAAAGGACTCAGGGAAGAGTTAGCAACCACGATAGAAGATTATTATCGTAACTTATAGAGTAAGGAGATGAAATCTTGGAAACAAATGAACAAAACACTAAAGAAGAATTAAAAGAAGAAAAAATTGTTGCAGATGAAACTCCTCAAGAAGAAGTTACTGAAGAAACCACAACAGAACTTTCGAATGAAGAGAAATTACAACAAGAAGTTGAAAGATTAAACGATCAAGTGTATCGACTTTCTGCTGAAATCTCAAACATTCAAAAAAGAAATGCTAAAGAAAGACAAGATGCTGCAAAATATCGCAGTCAAAGTCTAGCGCAAAACTTATTAAATGTGATTGATAATCTTGAGAGAGCCATTGCTTCTCCAAGTGAATCAGAAGATGCTCAAAACCTTAAAAAAGGAATTGAGATGGTGTATGAAAGTTTTCTTTATGCACTAAAAGAAGAAGGTATTGAAGAAATTGATGCATTAGATCAACCTTTTGATCCAACATTGCATCACGCTGTTCAGACTGTTCCTGTTGAAGAAGGTCAAGAAGCAGATAAAGTAGTGCAAGTGTTTCAAAAAGGTTATAAATTAAAAGATCGAGTATTACGACCAGCGATGGTCATCGTCTCACAATAAGAAGACGAATCTTAAAATAAATAATAAATTTCATTAATAGGAGTGAATTAAATATGAGTAAAATTATTGGTATTGACTTAGGAACAACAAACTCAGCAGTAGCTGTTTTAGAAGGTAACGAAGCAAAAATTATTGCTAACCCAGAAGGAAACCGTACAACACCATCTGTTGTAGCGTTCAAAAATGGAGAAATTCAAGTAGGTGAAGTTGCAAAACGTCAAGCTGTAACAAACCCAAATACAATTTCATCAATTAAACGTCACATGGGTGAAGCTGGTTATAAGGTAGAAATTGAAGGTAAATCTTATACGCCTCAAGAAATCTCAGCGATGATTCTACAATACTTAAAAGGATATGCTGAAGAATATCTTGGAGAAAAAGTTGAAAAAGCGGTTATTACAGTACCTGCATACTTCAACGACGCTCAACGTCAAGCAACAAAAGACGCAGGTCGTATCGCTGGTTTAGAAGTGGAACGTATCGTTAATGAACCAACTGCAGCAGCTCTTGCATATGGTCTTGATAAAGTGGACCACGAAGAAAAAATCTTAGTATTTGACCTTGGTGGTGGTACATTTGACGTATCTATCCTTGAATTAGGGGACGGCGTATTCGACGTATTATCAACAGCTGGTGACAACCATCTAGGTGGGGATGACTTCGACCAAAAAATCATTGATTTCTTAGTGGAAGAATTCCAACGTGATAACGGTATTGATCTATCAAGCGATAAAATGGCAATGCAACGTTTGAAAGATGCTGCTGAAAAAGCTAAAAAAGACTTATCAGGTGTCTCTCAAACACAAATCAGCTTACCATTTATCTCTGCTGGTGCAGCTGGCCCATTACACTTAGAAGTAACATTAACTCGTGCTAAATTTGATCAATTAACTCAAGATTTAGTAGAACGTACAAAAGAACCAGTACGTCGTGCTTTATCTGACGCAGGTTTATCAGCTTCTGATATCGACCAAGTATTATTAGTTGGGGGATCAACTCGTATTCCAGCAGTTGTTGAAGCAGTACGTAAAGAAACTGGTAAAGAACCTAACAAATCAGTAAACCCAGACGAAGTAGTAGCGATGGGTGCAGCAATCCAAGGTGGGGTTATCTCTGGTGATGTGAAAGACATCGTATTATTAGACGTAACACCTTTATCACTTGGTATTGAAACAATGGGTGGCGTGTTCACTAAATTAATCGATCGTAACACTACAATCCCAACAAGCAAATCACAAGTATTCTCAACAGCTGCGGATAACCAACCAGCAGTAGACGTACACGTATTACAAGGTGAACGTCCAATGGCAGCGGATAACAAGACTTTAGGCCGCTTCCAATTAACAGATATTCCTGCTGCTCCTCGTGGTGTGCCTCAAATCGAAGTAACATTCGATATCGATAAAAACGGTATTGTAAATGTACGTGCGAAAGATTTAGGTACTGGTAAAGAACAAGCAATTACAATTAAATCTTCTTCAGGTTTATCAGATGAAGAAATCGAACGTATGGTAAAAGATGCAGAAGCAAATGCTGAAGCAGATAAAAAACGTAAAGAAGAAGTAGATTTACGTAACGAAGTTGACCAATTAATCTTCACTGTTGATAAAACATTGAAAGAATTAGAAGGTAAAGTAGATGCTAGCGACGTTCAAAAAGCTGAAGCAGCTCGTGACGAATTAAAAGCAGCTGTAGAAGCAAACGACTTAGAAGCTATGAAAGTGAAACGTGATGCTTTAAATGAAGTAGTACAAAACTTAACTGTTAAACTTTATGAACAAGCAGCTGCAGCTCAACAAGCTTCTGGTGCTTCTCAAGAAGGAACAACTGAACAATCATCTTCAAATAACGATGGGGTTGTGGATGCTGACTTCGAAGAAGTAGACTAATATTTGCTAAAATGATAGGGTGTAAGACTACTTAGTGGTCTTACGCCCATATCCTTTGTAAACTAAGAAAGAAAAGGAGGGGCAATTAGTGGCCAAAAGAGATTTATATGAAATTTTAGGCGTATCCAAAGATGCCTCTGAAGCAGATATTAAGAAAGCTTATCGGAAATTATCTAAAAAATACCATCCAGATATTAATAAAGAACCTGGAGCGGATGAGAAATTCAAAGAAATCGCTGAAGCTTACGAGATTTTAGGTGACGCACAAAAACGTGCAGCTTATGATCAATACGGACACGCTTCTTACGATCCAAATTCTGGATTTAGTGGTGGCGGATTCGGTGGTGGATTTGATGGGTTCGGAGGATTTGGCGGTAATGGAAACTTTACTGGCGGATTCGAAGATATCTTTAGTAGTTTCTTCGGTGGCGGAGGCAGTCGTGCGGATCGTGCTAACATGCCACGTCAAGGGGCTGACCTTCAGTATGTCATGGATTTAACATTTGAAGAAGCTATCTTTGGTAAGGAAGAAACGATTCATTACCACCGTAGTGACGAATGTCAAACGTGTCATGGCACTGGTGCAAAACCTGGAACGCATCCAACGACTTGTTCTAAATGTCATGGTTCAGGTGTGATTAATGTTGAAAGAAATACACCATTCGGTCGTATGATGAGTCAAACAACCTGTGATGTGTGTCATGGTACAGGACAAGAAATCAAAGAAAAATGTCCAACCTGTCACGGTCATGGTCAAGTAGATGAAACACATAAAGTCAAAGTGAAAGTTCCTGCAGGTGTTGAAGATGGAAATCAAATGCGCCTTCAAGGACAAGGGGAAGTAGGTTTCAATGGTGGCCCTTATGGTGACCTTTATGTCATCTTCCGAGTTGCTCAAAGTAAGACATTCAAACGTCAAGGAGCGGATATTTATTATCAACTTCATGTAAATTTTGCTCAAGCGGCTCTTGGAGATGAAGTAGACGTACCAACTGTTCACGGTAAAGTGAAATTAAAAGTTCCTGCTGGGACACAATCAGGAACGATTTTACGACTACGTGGTAAAGGAGCTCCTAAACTTCGTGGGACAGGAAACGGTGACCAACATGTGGAAGTCATCGTAGACACTCCTAAGAAACTGACAGATAAGCAAAGACAAGCTTTACAAGTATTTGCTAATGAGGAAGGAACGCAACTTCATAATGGCGAAGAAAACTTCTTCGACAAAATGAAGAACGCATTTAAGGATACATTTGAATAAATGAAAAAGAACTTAGCAACGAGTATGCTAAGTTCTTTTTTTTGCTTATTTTGAAACGACAGAAAGACGACGAATGATCTCTTCGTGCTCCGGATACTTTTCTAATAATTCATCTTGGGTATAGAGTATAAAATCTTCGTATTCAAAACCAGGTGTAACGCTGCAACTCACAATCGCAAAATCTTCTTCGTTCTCCGATTCAATGGTAGATCCAAAGACGACTCCTGCAGGAACGGTGAATTGAAGTTTTTGACCTTCTCCTGGTCCGATTTCTACAGCTTCGTAAGTACCATTAGGATGAATCATATGTACGGTAAGGGCGTGTCCAAAATGATAGTACCAAATTTCATCAGATGAGAGGAGATGGAAGTGGGATGGGTTTTGGTTCGTTAATAAAAATAAGATAGAGGTAGAAAGAGACCGGATGCGTCCCTCAGGCAGTTCTACAGTTTCAATAGCTTTATACGTTTGTCTAAAATAGCCACCTTCTACATGTGGTTCTAAGGCTAATTCTTCAATCCATTCTTCTTTCGTTTTCATAAGAGACCTCCTAAGTTATTTTCTTATATTATAGCGTAACTTTTTCTGCTTGTGAATTGTTGATAGAATGGTAATTATGCTATACTGGTACTATTGGAAAAGGAAGGAGAAGAGTCATGAAAGATAATATTGCACTTATTGTTTCGAATAAAGATGTCAAGAAAATAAGAGAGCTTTTTAATGAGAATTATCCGATTGATATCGCTTTAGCGTTAGAAGAAGTTGACGATGACGTTCTAAAGAATTTCATGTTCTCTATCTCGAATACAAGACTTGCTTCGATTTTAGAAGTTGCTGAACCTGAATTCCAATTACGAATGCTTGAGAAATTACCATTTAGACGTGTAATTTTACTGTTCCAGCAAATGTCAAATGATGATGTCGTGGATATTTTAGGGAATTTACCAGTGGGAATACGTAAGCGTTATATCAAAATGATGAAGCAAAGTTCTCAAGATGATATTCAAACGATGTTAAATTACGCTCCGGATACTGCCGGGGGGATTATGACAACGGAGTACATTACGGTAAAAGAACACTTAACCGTAGAAGAAACTCTTTCTAAACTAAGAGAGATTTCTCCAAACTCAGAAATTATCAATATTATTTTTGTAACGAGTTTACAACGGAAATTAATTGGTTGGATTGATATTCGTGATTTATTCACGCATGATTTAGATGAGAGTTTACACGATGTGATGCATACGAATATTATTTCCGTCTTACCAGAAGAAGACCAAGAAGAAGTGGCCCGTATTTCTACTAAGTATGACTTATCTGTCGTGCCAGTAGTCAATAAGCAAAATGTGTTACTTGGGATCATCACAATCGATGATATCGTTCACGTCTTACAAGAAGAGCACCACGAAGATATGTTATTAATTAGTGGGGTTGAAGGAACAGAACGAATCGGTGGACCTTTTAAAGAATCGATTCAAAAACGGACCCCTTGGCTGTTAATCAACTTAATTACAGCCTTTATGGCAAGTGCGGTTGTTGGATTATTCCAAGACACGATTGAGCAAGTTGTTGTTCTAGCGGTTGCCATGCCAATTATTACAGGAATGGGTGGGAATTCAGCTTCTCAAACATTAGCACTGGTTATTCAAGAGGTTGCAATTGGTCAACTAACTTGGGAAAAAGATAAAAAGTATGTATTAAATGAAATCTGGCTTGGATTAGTGAATGGGATTATTACAGGGATTTTTGCAGCGATTGCACTCTACATCCCATATCAAAACTTTTTCTTATCGATTATCGTCATTTTAGCAATGGCAATGAACTTAATGGTAGGAGCATTCTTCGGCTTCTTTGTACCTTTATTCTTAAAGAAACTGAATTTAGACCCAGCCATTTCATCAACGATTTTTGTAACAACAGCTACAGACGTATTAGGATTCTTTATCTTCTTATACTTAGCTGAATTGTTCTTGCCATTATTAATGTAGTTTGATAGAATTATTTGAATTTTATTGTAGTAGTGATTAAGGAGTTATTCATGAATTTAGAACAAATGAAAGAAAGACAAAAGCGTATTCGAAACTTTTCGATTATCGCTCATATTGACCACGGAAAGTCTACATTGGCCGATCGTATCTTACAAGCAACTGATACTGTTGCTGACCGTGAGATGCAAGACCAATTATTAGACTCGATGGATCTTGAAAGAGAACGTGGCATTACCATTAAATTAAATGCTGTGGAATTAACATATGATGCTAAAGATGGCATAGAGTATATTTTCCACTTAATCGATACACCTGGGCATGTGGACTTCACATACGAAGTTTCACGTAGTTTAGCAGCCTGTGAAGGGGCCATTCTTGTAGTGGATGCTGCTCAAGGGATTGAAGCGCAAACTTTGGCGAATGTGTATTTAGCAATTGATAATGATTTAGAAATCATTCCTGTTATTAATAAAATCGATCTTCCTGCGGCGGACCCAGAAAGAGTGCGAACAGAAATTGAAGATGTTATTGGCATTGATGCTAGTGAGGCAGTTCTGGCTAGTGCTAAAGTTGGAATTGGTATTCCAGAAATTTTGGAACAGATTGTAGAAAAAATACCTGCGCCTACTGGAGATATTGAAGCACCGTTACAAGCGTTGATTTTCGACTCTGTCTATGATGCGTATCGCGGGGTTGTACTAAATGTCCGTATTCAAAACGGGATTGTAAAACCTGGCGATAAAATTCAATTGATGAGTAATGGGAAGACATTTGATGTAGTGGATGTTGGAATCTTCTCACCAAAACCAATCAGTCGTGATTACTTAATGGTTGGAGATGTGGGCTATATTACTGCATCTATCAAAACGATTCAAGATACTCGTGTAGGGGATACGGTTACTTTAGCGAATAACCCTGCTAGTGAACCTTTAGACGGATACCGTAAAATGAATCCGATGGTGTACTGTGGTTTATATCCAATTGATTCATCAAAATATAATGATTTACGTGATGCTTTAGAAAAATTACAATTAAATGATGCTGCGCTCCAGTTTGAGGCAGAAACTTCTCAGGCTCTTGGATTTGGTTTCCGTTGTGGATTCTTAGGATTACTTCATATGGATGTTATTCAAGAACGCTTAGAGCGCGAATTTGATTTAGACTTAATTACAACAGCACCATCTGTTATTTATCATGTACAAAAGACTGATGGTACAGAAGTGGTAGTTTCAAACCCAGCTGAAATGCCAGACCAATCAAGTGTGCAATCCATTGAAGAACCTTACGTAAAAGCATCTATTATGGTGCCAAACGAATATGTGGGAAGCGTAATGGATATTTGTCAACGTAAGCGTGGTGTTTTTGTAACCATGGATTATTTAGATGAATATCGTGTGAATGTGATATACGAAATGCCACTTTCTGAGATTATCTTTGATTTCTTTGATTCGTTAAAATCAAGTACTAAAGGATACGCATCATTGGATTATGATTTAATTGGTTATAGACCAAGTAATTTAGTGAAGATGGACATCATGTTAAATGGTGAAGTAGTGGATGCTTTAAGTATTATTGTTCATAAAGACTTTGCTTATGGACGTGGTAAAGCTATCACAGAAAAATTAAGAACTTTAATTCCACGTCAGCAATTTGAAGTTCCTATTCAAGCTGCTATTGGAAATAAGATTCTATCTCGTACAAATATTAAAGCTCTTCGTAAAAACGTGCTTGCAAAATGTTATGGAGGAGACGTTTCTCGTAAACGTAAATTATTAGAGAAACAAAAAGAAGGGAAGAAACGTATGAAACAAGTGGGGTCTGTTGAAGTTCCACAAGAAGCTTTCATGTCGGTTCTAAACTTAAACGAAGAAGAAAAATAATGAGTTGTAAAAAGGCGTTCAGTGCGCCTTTTTACTTTGAATTTGAAAGGAGATTATGAATGGATAAAGAACGTCAACATTTTTATCGGCAAATGCTTGCCATTGCAATTCCTGTATCTCTTCAAAGCTTATTAACGTCTTTCTTAAATACATTAGATACAATAATGATTTCTTCTCTGGGAGATGCAAGTATTGCGGGTGTCGGGCTTGCAAATCAGGTATTTTTCCTATTTACGTTAATCTGTTTTGGGATTCATACAGGATCTGCAGTTCTCTTCTCTCAATATTGGGGTGTTAGAGATACAAAGAAAGTTCAAGCAGTTAATCAAATGAGTTTACTGCTATCTACCGCTGTCAGTGTTGTATTTATGCTTCTTGGTATACTATTTCCTCAAGAAATTTTGCGTTTATTTACTCAGGATCCGTTTGTTGTTCAAGCTGGAGGTGATTACTTACGAGTAGCCGCTTTAAGTTATGTATTTACAGCTTGGAGTTTTGCGATGACAAATGCACTTCGTACAACAGGAAGCCCAAAAATTCCTCTAGTTGCCACCATTTGTAGTTTTATTACGAATGCTTTCTTTAACTATGTCTTTATCTTTGGTAAATTCGGAGCACCTGCACTTGGAGTCGTTGGAGCTGCTGTTGCTACTTTAATTGCTCGTATCGTTGAAGTGGGCGTCCTCTTTGGTGTTGTTAGTTTTTATAGCGGCCCAATTCATCTACCAATTGGTCGCTATTGGTCTAAAATTTCAAAAGGTTTTTGGATGAGTTTTTGGGTAACAACATTCCCAGTAATTGTTAATGAAACTTTCTGGGCATTAGGACAAGTATTTTATAGTGCCGCCTACGCAATGGTTGGAACTCAAGCAACTGCTGCTGTTCAAGTTGCTGTTGCTGTACAAAATTTATCATTTATCCTAGTACGTGGAGTGGGTAGTAGTTGTAGCATTATGTTAGGAAACCGTGTAGGACGAAATGAACTGGAAAAAGCTCAACAAGAAGCGAAACGCTTTTTAATGATTTCTCTTGTTATTGGAGCAGTCATTGGAGCTATTCAAAGTTTAACGCCACAATGGACTTTATTAATGTTTGCTCATTTAAGTCCAGAAGTATTTGAACTTGGAATGCAATTGCTTCAAATTATGGGAATTATTTTTGTATTTAAAACCTTAAATTCAATTATTCTTGTTGGTATTTTACGTGGTGGAGGCGATACACAATACGGCATGAAACTTGAAATGGCTTGTGTGTGGCTAGTGGGCGTTCCGTTAGCATTACTTGCAGCTGCAATTTGGCATTTTCCAGTACAACTGGTCGTAATCTGTGCTGGAGCTGAAGAACTATGTAAAGCAGTAATTGGATTGAAACGAGTGTTCTCAGGAAGATGGATTCACCGATTGGTTGAAGCATAAAAAAGAAGATCCTATCGGATCTTCTTTTTTTAGTTTGGATTTGTAAATGAAAGCAGTGGATAATAGACCCCAGTTGGATCTCCTTGTAAAATTGAAATTTGTGTTTGATCCGCGCGAGGGAAGACACGGCCAGAAAAGACCATTTCTCCATCATTAACAAAGATTTCAAAGACAGAATTATCAATAAAAATACGCGCAGTAGTGTCTGCTGGAGCAACTGGTGCTGAACGAACACTACTATATTCTGTAGCTAAGGCTTCTCCAACATTGCTACGGTCAACTACAACCTCACCATCTACAAGATTAAATATTAGGGATAGTCCATTGCCATCCTTGTCTGAGAACAGAATAAGTTCATGAATCATATCGCCTTTTAATTTAAGGTTTAACTCGTAGCAATTCGATGTGTTTTTAATATATTTATTAAACGGAAGTGAAGATTGGCGAAGTTTTTCAATTCCTTTTACAGGAGTTTGATATAATTTACCATTTTTAATGGAAAGTTCTTTCACTAAAGATAAGATTCCTTGGTGTTCGTAAATATCGCTAGGATAAGAAACATCTGGTAATCCAAGCCAGCTGATGCAAAGCGCACGCCCGTCTGGTGCGTTAAACGCTTGAGTAGCATAGACGTCAAAACCGTAATCTAATTGATGGGGCTTAGAAACTGGTGTGATCGTCGCATTTTCTGGGTCGAATGTTTCACCGATTTTATATAAGTTTGGATAAATATTATCGTAGTGGAATACGTCTTTATCTAATCCTTGAGGGCAGTAAATGAGTACTGGTTTGTCATCTACGAATACTAAGTTCGGACATTCCATCATATAAGCGGTATTGTCATTCTTAAAATCTAAATCTCCAATTTCTTCCCAATTTGTATAATCGTTATTAACAGAGCGGTAGAGGCGAACAAACCCTTTTTTATCTAGGTTTTGACCTCCTACAATCGCGTAATAATGATCTTTATATTGAAAAATTTGAGGGTCTCTAAAGTGATCTGTAGCATCACTTGGTTTTGGAATCAAATCTTTTCCAAGTTTTTCAATATGACCGTCTTTATCCATAAGTGCCCCTAATTGGTAAGGGTGACGAACCCAATTTTCATCTCTAACATTTCCTGTATAAAATAGAAACAATTGATCACCAAATTGCATTGCACTACCTGAATACGCACCATGACTATCGAGTGGAGTATCTGGTAGTACCTTGACTCCAGTTTCTTTAAAGGTCACAAGATTATCACTTTCCAGTTGTACCCATGATTTTAAACCATGAGCCGCTCCGAAAGGAAAGTTTTGGTAGAATAAAATCCATTTGCCATCAAAATAAGAAAATCCGTTTGGGTCATTTAATAATCCGCTAGATGGTTCTACGTGATATTTCGCTCTCCAAGGAGATTTTTCCATTGTAGACTTTAATTGTTCTTTTTCAGCCTCTGACCAATCTTCATACCTTTTATATCTCTTTTCAGTTGTCCATTTCATGATGGATTCCTCCTCTAAAATTGTATCTTTACAGTACGTGTTTTTGCGCGTAAATGCAAGCTTTTTTGGAGGAAGTGTTCTTTTAGTGATTCAATATCAGATGTAACTTGACTTATAACGGTATAATGATACAATTCGAAATGAAATAAATGTGCTATTATTAGTAACAATTTTTATAAAGGAGAGTGTAATGGATGAATAATATTGAAATTGCTAAAAGTGTTATCGAAGCCATTGGTGGCAAAGACAACGTTAGTAGTGTAGCGCACTGTGCAACGCGTCTTCGTATCATGGTAAAAGATAAGGAAAAAATCGATACGAATAGAGTCGAGAATATTGAGAAAGTTCAAGGGGCGTTCTTCAACGCAGGACAATTCCAAATTATTTTCGGTACAGGAACTGTAAACCGTATTTATGATGAAGTGGTATCTCTTGGATTACCAACTTCAACAACTAGCGAAATGAAAGCCGAAGCAGCTAAGCAAGGGAACTGGTTCCAACGCGCTGTTCGTACATTCGGGGATGTATTTGTTCCAATCATTCCAGCCATTGTTGCAACAGGTCTTTTCATGGGGCTTCGTGGATTGTTAGAGGCTTTTGGTGTTGTATTACCATCTGACTTTTTAATCTATTCTAAAATCTTAACAGATACGGCCTTTATCGCATTACCGGCCTTAGTAGTTTGGTCTACGTTTAAAGTGTTTGGTGGGAATCAAACAATCGGAATTGTACTTGGTCTGATGTTAATTTCTGGTTCTCTTCCTAACGCTTGGGAGGTTGCTCAAGGTGGGGAAATTGTTCCAATTAAATTCTTCGGTCTTGTGGATGTCGTTGGATTACAAGGTTCTGTTTTACCAGCGTTTATCATCGGGGTTGTAGGTGCTAATTTTGAAAAATGGGTCAGAAAATATGTACCGGAAGTATTGGACTTATTAGTAACACCTTTTATTACATTATTTGTAATGTCAATTTTAGGACTTTTTGTATTAGGACCAATCTTCCATCAAGTAGAGAAAGTGATTCTTTCACTTACAACAACTGTATTGTATTTACCATTTGGTCTTGGTGGACTAATCATTGGTGGTACACATCAATTAATCGTTGTTTCTGGAGTTCACCATATCTTCAATTTATTAGAAATTAACTTATTATCAGCGACTGGACAAAACCCATTTAATGCTATTATTACAGCTGCGATGACGGCTCAAGGGGCTGCGGCGGTTGCGATTGGTGTTAAAACGAAGAGTCCAAAATTAAAAGCATTAACATTCCCAGCGGCTTTATCTGCTTTCCTTGGAATTACAGAGCCTGTTATCTTCGGGGTAAACTTACGATTCCGTAAACCATTCGTTCTTTCATTGTTAGCAGGTGCGTTAGGTGGAGCTCTTTCAGCTTTACTAGGATTAGCGGGTACAAGTAACGGAATTACAATCATTCCTGGTTCAATGCTTTATGTCGGAAATCAACAATTACCACAATACTTATTCATGGTTGCAGTATCATTTGCATTAGGATTTACGTTTACTTATTTATTCGGTTACGACGATTCAATGTTAGATACTCCTGTTGAAGCAGAAGGACCTTCTTCACAAGAAACTCAAGAGAAAGAAGTAGGTGCGCCTGCGACTGAACGTACTGATGAAAAATTACATTCACCAATTGTTGGCGAAGTTGTGGCTTTAAGCGAGGTAAATGATCCTGTTTTCTCTAGCGGAGTTATGGGACAAGGGATTGCAGTGAAGCCATCCAAAGGAGTTGTATATGCTCCAGCAGATGCCGAAATCGCGATTGCGTTCCCAACAGGTCATGCATATGGTTTAAAAACAGATAATGGTGCTGAAATTCTCATTCACGTCGGAATCGATACTGTTTCGTTGAATGGTAAAGGATTTGAAGCAAAAGTATCTCAAGGAGACCGTGTAAAAGCAGGGGATATCATCGGAACATTTGATTCTGAAGTGATTGCTGCAAATGGGTTAGATGACACAACAATGGTCATTATCACTAACACAATGGATTATGCAGAAGTGACTCCAATCGCAACTGGTTCTGTTACGAATAAAACTCGAGTATTAGAGTTACATGTATAATTTTTCTAGAAGACGAATTCTATTACAGGATTCGTCTTCTTTTTTTAGGTAAAAATATGATACAATAATTAAAAATAACTAAGGGAGCTTAAGGCCTATGACAAACTTATATGGAAGTTTAGAAGCTGGAGGCACAAAGTTTATTTGTGCAGTTGCTGATGAAGATTTTAATACTGTTGAAGAACTTCAATTTCCTACAACGACTCCAAAAGAAACGTTAAAAAAGACAGCGGACTTTTTTGCAAAATTTAAAAATCTAGCTGCAATTGGAATCGGGTCATTTGGACCAATTGATATGGATCCTAAATCTAAAACATATGGATTCATCACGACAACACCAAAACCAAATTGGGCAAATGTGGATGTTGTTGGTGCGTTGAAAAAGAGAGTAGATGTGCCTATTTACTTCACAACAGATGTAAATAGTTCTGCTTACGGAGAAGTTTATGCGCGTAACAATCGTGGAGAAAATATCGAAACGCTTGTTTATTATACAATCGGTACCGGAATTGGTGCGGGTGTAATTCAACGTGGTGAATTTATCGGAGGAACTAGCCATCCTGAAATGGGACATGTTTATGTAAGTAAGCACCCAATTGATGTGGCAAATAATTTTGATGGCGTTTGTCCTTTCCATAAAGGCTGTCTTGAAGGTTTAGCTGCTGGACCAAGTTTAGAAGCACGTACTGGAGTGCGTGGGGAACATATCGATATCGCAAGTGATGTTTGGGATGTTCAGGCTAGCTATATTGCGCAAGCTGCTGTCCAAGCAACTCTAACTTTCCGTCCCGAAAAGATTGTTTTTGGAGGAGGAGTTATGGCTCAAAATCATATGTTAGAACGCGTTCATCGTATGTTTGAGGAATTACTAAATGGATATGTACCAACTCCGCCAGTAAAAGACTTTATTGTTACTCCAGCCGTTGATAATAACGGTTCAGCTACTTTAGGAAACTATGTTTTGGCAAAAAGCTTAGTAAAATAATTTTTCAATGTGTTCCTGATTTGCGAAATTAACAAATGAAAACTTTACCGCGAGGCTTTTCATTTTCTTCATAATTTAGTACAATAGTTAAGGATACACATATTGAAGGGAGAGAAAGCCAAATGTCAACAGGAGCATGGATTTTAATCGTGATTCTTGCTGCAATCGCAGGTGCGATCGGTGGTTTCTTTATCGCACGTCGTACAATGATGAATTACTTCGCAGAAAACCCACCATTTGATGAAGATATGATTCGTAGCATGATGACTCAAATGGGTCAAAAACCATCTGAACAAAAAGTTCGTCAAATTGCTGCTTCAATGAAAGCACAAGCTAAAAAAAGAGCTAAAAAATAAAGCAAAAAAACCATCGGAGTATTCCGATGGTTTTTTACGTGATACCGTATACGGTATCACGTTATTTTTTTACAGGTAATTCATATACATAATTTGGATCGATTTCCTTATCGAGTTCATCGAATTTTTGAATTAGTACTTGATCGTAATTTGCAATTTCTTCTTTTGTTAGTTTTTGGTCTGCAATATAGATTGGGTCGCCAATTCTTACATGCATTTTTTTACGCTTAATAATATCCTTGAATGTTAACGGTCCTTGATACACCATTGGAACGATAGGGGCTTTTGCTAGACGAGCAATCATCACAGCGCCACCTTTCATCTCGTTAGAGTAACGTGTTCCAGTAGGGAAGATAACAAGGGCTTTTTGATTTTCCTTAATTTGTTGGACAGGATATTTAATCGCGCTCGGTCCTGGTTTTTCACGGTTCACTGGAAAAGCACCAAGTTTCTTAATAAACCAAGCGAATGGTTTTGGTTTGAATAATTCTTGTTTTGCCATTAAGACAAGAGGTTGAGGATAAACAGCAATCGCCATCATCACTGGGTCTAGCCAAGAACGGTGTGGTGCAACTAATACATATCCTGTATCTTTGGGTAACTTATCTTTTCCTTGGTAATCGCCAAAGCCATTGAGTAAAACAAGAAGGCCTCGAACAATCCATAAAGTGATTTTGTATATCATAGAATTCTCCTTTAGTTTCTCTGTAATTGTAGTATGCGTGAATTCAACGTTTTTTGCAAGTTCAAAACACTCATGGAAACCCTCTCTTTTTTCGTTATATATGGTATAATAATGGTAAGAATTTTACGGAGAATTTCCTATGAAAGAATATAAAATCAGTTATTTTCGACTAAGTTTAGTCTTATTAGGGTATTTAATTTATAATCTTGTCTATTATATGCTTGATTATTCCGGAGGCTATGCGTTCTTTATTGTTTGGCCGATTTTCTTTTTATCTTTAGCCATGATTGTTTTAGGAAACATCTTACTTTTTAGAGACATCGTTAAATTAAGAGCTACTTATGAAAAGAATAAAATGATTCAAGTAACCAGTATGATTCAAGTCATCTCTGCTAGTATTGGTTTATGTTTCCAACTAACGAACTTAAGTGCAGGGATATTGTGGCCAATTAATTATGTCGAACATTATCCGCTTTTAGTTGGTACAAGCATCATTTATTCGGTTATTTTCATAATAGGCGTTATTCAAAAAAGAGCAATAGAGCAACAAGAAAAGTTGTCATCCGTTTTCAGTTTAGTTTTCGGGTTTTCCGTGGTCTTACTTTGTAACTTCTTATTATTCACGAATAGCAAGGCGTCTGTTTTTGATTCAAATAAACTATATGTAGAGGAGTTTAAAGATTTCGGCTTCACTGGAAAAGTTGAGGTTCGAGAAAAAACGCAATTAATTGAACCGTATGTTGGTTCTCGTACTAGTTTACATTATGATGAGAAATTATCGGATGGTAGTTATTTCTGGGAGTTAATTGATGTTGTAGAAGTTCGAAGCGGGACTCATGTAACCAAACTGGACGATCAGCTTGTTGAAGAAATTAGTAAGTATCTTGAGACCGATGAAGAAAATGAATTATTCGATAAAGTAAAGAAACAAGAATTTCAATTTGTGCTATTCCTTTATAAGGACTTAATCAGAAAACGTAACATTGATACAGAACTAATCGATAAAGTTAATAATGCGGTTGGGTTTAAACTAGTAGAAAAATACGGTTTGAGTCTTTATCCAAAAAATCCTCCAGAGTTTTATAGCTTGATTATTAAAAACGCTCTGAAAAATAGAGCAAACGGGGATACTGAAGTCGCTGGTTTTTATAATATTGATGTCTTAAATAAAGCGATGATTGCTCACTTTGGTTATGTGAATTACCTTGAGTTCGATCAATTCCTTAAGGATAAAAACGCAAGTCGTGTAGATTATCTTAAAAAGATACTATCTGAGATTCCATCTGGAACGCTTGAGGATGGGACTTATAAATTCACTGGCACGACAAAAGTTGATGGTAAAGATCAATTAGTGACGGTTACGATGGTAATTGAAAACGGAAGTAGTCATTTTGAACCAGACGAAATGAGAAATCCGTAATCTATGATAAGTAAGGAGGAACTTTTATGAAACGAAATACAGTCAGTTTTTTTCGGCTGAGTTTAGTGATCATTGGATATTTAATCTATAATGTTCTTTTCTATTTGTATCCATCTGGAGAGTTTCCTTCTTTTGCATGGCTTTTTGTTATTGTATCGTGGGCACTGATTGCTTTTGGAAATCTCTTTTTACTCATCGATCCAATACGATTAATGGTCGGATTTAAAGAGGATGAAAATATCAGGAATTCAAGTTTTATTCAGTTGGTTCTTGTAATTGTAAGCTACTTTATTCAGAGCGCTGATTTAATAAAAGGAAAACTAAAGTTCATTGATTTTATGAATCATTTTTCTGAAACATTCGCTTTAAGTTTAATTCTTACATTGATTTTTATCATTGCGGTTTATCAAAAGCTATGGCTCCATAGAGAGGACAATAATGATGCCAAATACCATTTTGTATTTGGATTGTTTTTAATTATTATTACGAATATTTTGTTAGTATCAACTGCATTTTCATCGATTTCAGCACCATCACTTTTCAATTCTGGGAAAAACTATCCTCAAGAGTTTAAAGACTTCGGACTAAATGGGACTGTAAAAGTAAAAAATAAAAAGCACGCATTTGAATTACGAGGATATGAAGTGAGTTTGGAATATACTGAGCAGTTTTCGGACGGATATTCTTATTCAAAAAATTATACAATTTCTGAAGAGGCTGGAGATCAATATGAATTAGCAATTTCAAATGAGAATGTTCAAAAAATCAAAGAACTATTAAAAACTGATAAAGAGCGCGAACGACTTGATAAAGTGAAATATGAGGAATTCAACTTTTTACTCACCCTTTATAAAGCGAAATTAAATAAATTAAAAGTGTCTTATACAATTGCTGATACCATTAATACAGCTTTTAAAGTTGAGCTGGTAAAAGAATCTAGAGTTGATTTTTATCCAACAGACGGGTATGAATTTACGGCGTTTTTAATTGCTGAATCGCTTCGAAATGTCGAAAAAGGGGATCAAGACGCTGCTGGGTTTTACAATATTGATGTAAAGCAAGCGATGAAGAACGATCAAATTTACGCAAATATTGATCTCATTTTCTATTCTGAATTAACTTCTAAAGCGCAAAAAGCAGGGTTATCTAACCTAGAATACTTTAAAGAAGTACTTGAAGCATTACCAAGAGGCTCCTTTTGGGATGGAGTCTATCAATTCAAGGGTAGTGCTGAGGTGAATGGAAAAACGAGAGATGTGATTAGTACTTTTGTTGTGGAAAATGGGTTAGGTTATTTTGAAGAAGATGAATTGAAATAGAATTGTTTCGTCATGAAAACAATAGAATTTTCTTGCATTTTAAATAACTTTCATGTACAATCATTGATGGTGTAAAAACCAAAAAAATTCACACCTAATTGGATGTTAAGATTGGTGCTTCTTTTAGAAGAGGTCTTATCGCTGAAAATTGGGGAGGAAAATATAAACCAAATTGGAGGAAAACAAAAATGGCAGTTATTTCAATGAAACAATTGTTAGAAGCTGGTGTACATTTCGGTCACCAAACACGTCGCTGGAACCCTAAGATGAAGAGATACATCTTCACAGAAAGAAATGGTATCTATATCATCGACCTACAAAAAACTGTTAAATTAGTGGACGATGCATATAACTACATGCATGAAGTTGCTGAAAACGGTGGTATTGCATTATTCGTTGGTACTAAAAAACAAGCACAAGATGCTGTTAAAGACGAAGCAATCCGTTCAGGTCAATACTACGTTAACCATCGTTGGTTAGGTGGTACTTTAACTAACTGGGATACAATCCAAACACGTATCAAACGTTTGAAAAAAATCAAAGAAATGCAAGAAGACGGTACTTTCGAAGTATTACCTAAAAAAGAAGTTGGTATTCTATTAAAAGAATTAGACAAACTTGAAAAATACTTAGGTGGTATTAAAGATATGCCACGCATTCCTGATGTAATGTTTATCGTTGACCCTCGTAAAGAACGCATTGCTGTTCAAGAAGCTCACAAATTAAACATTCCAATCGTTGCTATGGTTGACACAAACTGTGATCCAGATGAAATTGATGTTGTTATTCCATCAAATGATGATGCTATCCGCGCGGTTAAATTAATCGTTGCTAAAATGGCTGATGCATTCATCGAAGGTAACCAAGGTGAAGACGTAGCAGTAGACGTTGAAGACTTAGATAAAGATACTTCATTAGAAGATATCGAAAAATTAGTTGAAGGCGACAACGCTGAATAATCACTAACTGTTAAGCTGTTTGAATCAGAAAGAGGCGAAATAGACTTTTCAATTCAAACAGCTTTTTTAAAAAGTTCATAAAAATTTTAAAGCAATTTATAGGAGGAATTGAGAATGGCTCAAGTTACAGCTCAATTAGTAAAACAATTACGCGATATGACTGGCGTAGGTATGATGGATGCTAAAAAAGCATTAGTTCAAGTTGAAGGAGATATCGACAAAGCAGTTGATTTCTTACGTGAAGCAGGATTGGCAAAAGCTGCTAAAAAAGCAGACCGTATCGCTGCTGAAGGGATTACTAATGTATTAGTAGAAGGAAACCGCGCAGTTATCTTGGAAGTGAATGCTGAAACTGACTTCGTTGCTAAAAACGACAAATTCCAAGCATTAGTTAAAGAAGTTTCTGAAGCAATCTTAAAAGCAAACCCTGTTACATTAGAGGAAGCTCTTGAAGTTGAAACTCCAAACGGAAAAATTTCTGATGTGATTGCTGAAGCTACTACAGTTATCGGTGAAAAAATTACTTTACGTCGTTTTGAAATCGTTGAAAAATCTGATGCAGATGCTTTCGGTGCATACTTACACATGGGCGGACGTATTGGTGTGTTAACAGTTGTGGAAGGTACAACTGATGAATCAGCAGCTAAAGATGTTTCAATGCACATCGCTGCAATCAACCCTAAATATATTGACCGTTCACAAGTTTCAGAAGAAGAATTAGAACATGAAAAGAAAGTTCTTACTGAACAAGCATTAAACGAAGGTAAACCAGCTAACATCGTAGAAAAAATGATCGCTGGACGTTTAAACAAATTCTTAGCTGAAATCAGCTTAAACGATCAACCATTCGTTAAAGATCCTGATCAAACAGTTTCTAAATTCGTTGCTTCTAAAGGCGGAAAAGTTAAATTATTCCACCGTTATGAAGTTGGTGAAGGTTTAGAAAAACGTGTTGATAACTTCGCTGAAGAAGTAATGGGACAAGTTAGAAAATAATTATTGTTGAAGATAGGGAATATGGTAGTCCACTACCCGCTATTCCCTTTTTTTATAAAGATTAAGGAGACAAAGCAATGGTTGAACCAAAATATAAACGTGTGGTTTTAAAATTAAGTGGTGAGGCTTTAGCTGGCCAAGCAGGCTTCGGGATTAATCCACCAACGATTAAAGAAGTTGTTAAAGAATTAAAAGAGGTTCATGATCTTGGTGTTGAAATCGCAATTGTTGTCGGTGGTGGTAACATCTGGCGTGGAATTACTGGCGAAGAAGTTGGTATGGAGCGTGCTCAAGCAGACTATATGGGAATGTTAGCTACTGTAATGAACGCTCTTGCGCTTCAAGATGCGTTAGAAAACGTAGGTGTTCCAACTCGTGTTCAAACTTCAATTGACATGCGCCAAATTGCTGAGCCTTATATTCGTCGTAGAGCGGTACGTCACTTAGAAAAAGAACGTGTTGTGATCTTTGCCGGTGGTACAGGGAATCCATATTTTTCAACTGATACAGCTGCTGCTTTACGAGCTGCAGAAATTGAAGCAGATGCAATCTTAATGGCGAAAAACAATGTGGATGGTGTTTATAGTGCTGATCCACGTGTTGACGTTAATGCGAAAAAATATAATGAGTTAACACACTTGGATGTTATTCAAAAGGGATTGAAAGTGATGGATACCACTGCAAGTTCACTTTCGATGGATAATGATATTCCATTGGTGGTATTTAACTTAAATGAACCAGGAAATATCAGACGCGTTGTATTAGGGGAAAACATTGGTACAACTGTTAGGGGGAAATAGGATATGTCAACTAGCGAAATTTTAGCTCATACAAAAGAGCGTATGAAAAAATCTGAAGACGCACTTCAACGTGAATTGGGCTCCATTCGTGCGGGACGTGCGAACGCAAGTCTTTTAGATCGTCTTGAAGTGGAATATTACGGTGCTTTAACTCCTGTAAACCAATTAGCTTCAATTACGGTTCCTGAAGCGCGTATGCTTTTAATTACATCTTATGACAAATCTTCATTAAATGACATTGAACGTGCGATTTTAATGAGCGATATTGGAATTACGCCAACAAGTGATGGTTCCGTAATTCGTTTAATTATTCCGCAATTAACAGAAGAACGTCGTAAAGAATTAGCTAAACAAGTAGGTAAAGAAGCTGAGAATGCAAAAGTAAGCGTACGTAATATTCGTCGTGATGCAATTGATCAAGCAAAAAAAGCTGAAAAAGCAAAAGAAATTACAGAAGATGAATTACATACATTAGAAAAGGACATTCAAAAAGTTACGGATGACAGTGTTAAAAACATTGACAAATTAGCTGCAACTAAAGAGAAAGAACTTTTAGAAGTATAATTTGAATAATTAAGGGGCATTTGCCTCTTTTTTATTTATAAAGGAGAAGGGTAATGACACAAAAACAATGGAAAATGATTAGTACTATTATTTCAATTATTATCTTAATCGTATTTGCTCTTTATAAAGCTTTTGGAGAGCAAAAAGCTACCAATAAATCAAATGCTCATTCTTCTTCCAGAACTTCTCAAAATACGTCTAATTCTTCTTTTACGGGAAAAAACTTTGATTTCTTTGAAAGCATGAAAAAGTATCCTTTTAAATATGTGTACGGAGCTGATGGAGATACGTTTCATCTGAGTTATGAAGGAAAAGAGTTCAAAGTTCGCTTATTGATTGTAGATGCGCCTGAAACTGCTAAAGAGGGAAAAGAGGCTCAACCATTTGCGGATGAGGCGAAGAAACGTACTGAAGAATTGTTGAAGAATGCAAAGAAAATTGAAGGAAGTTTCGATGTTGGGGACCATGCAGATAAGTATGACCGTGCATTAATGTACGTATATGTGGATGGTAAGTTACTTCAAGATATTCTAATTGAAGAAGGTCTTGCGAGAGTTGGTTATGCATATGAACCCAATACAAGTTTATTAAAGCAATTCCAAGAAATTGAAAAGAAAGCAAAAAAACAAAAGAAAAATATATGGGAAAAAGAGGGATATGTAACGAATAAAGGTTATGATATCAGCGTTTATAAGTAATTTGTGAAAAACTATATATTGTGTTGAAAATGGATATTGTATTTTCATAAGAACTATATATTGTATTTTGGAACAAAATGATGTATGATAACTTCTGTCAGAAAAAATAAAAGGGGGAGAAGTAATATGTCAAATCGTAATATTATTCTTTATTCTAAACCAAATTGTATGCAATGTAATTTTACAAAACAATTTTTTGAAAATAACAATGTGGAATTCACTGTAAAAGATGTTTTCGAGTCAGAAGAGGCTTTAGCAGAAGTGAAGGAATTAGGGTTCCAATCATTACCTGTAATTGTTGCTGATGGCGTTGAACCATTCTTTGGATTCCGTCCCGATCTTTTAGAAAAATTAGTGGGATAATTTTATTTTTATATGGAAAAACACTTTTAGTAGAAAACTACTAAAGGTGTTTTTTTATTGCAATAAATAGCCGTATTTGTTTGATTTCATGATATACTAAAGAAGACTTTAAGTGGAGGGATAATGATGGGATTTAAAGCTGTAATTTCAAAAAAATCAACCAATAAATCAAAGATGATTGCTGAACGTTTTTCAAATTGGTTGAAAGAAAAAGAAACACACCAAGTGTTCTATATCGTTCCAGATCATATTAAATTTACTGCTGAAATGGAAATGATTCGAAATGTCGGAGAGTTGTTATCGAATTCAACCAACCGAAGTTATGCTTCTACGAGACTACAAGTTTATAGTTTTAAACGTTTATTATGGTACCTCCTTCGTAATGAAGCTATTACAGAAAAGATTTCCATTTCAAAAGTAGGAATTACAATGCTTTTGAAATCTATTTTGGAGGAACATTCTAACGAACTATTACTCTTTAAAAACGAAGCTCGTCATAAAGGTTTTCTTGAACAACTAAGCAAAGTAATGAATGAATTTCAATCAGGAGGAATTGAAATTGAGGATTTCTCAAGCTTTTTTGAAGCAACCAACCCTACTGAAAATGAGCAACGATTAAAAGAATTTGGAATTATTTATCGTTACTATACGAATGCACTAAAACAAGATTTTGTTCACCAAGAAGAAAGTTATGCCCAGTTATGTAGTGTCATTGCTTCTAAAGATTTATCCAATACCTTTATTGCGATTGATGAAATGGTGACGTTATCGAAGGCTGAAATGGAAGTAATTGAAGCTTTAGTGGGAAGTGGGGCAACCGTTGAATTTCATGCTACATTAACAACTTATGGTGTACATACTGCCAAGAATGAAATAGGAGATTCACTGTTTACTTCAAATAGAATTCTCTTGGAGAGACTCTCAAGATGGATCAATAGAGGAGATGACTTAGCACGCATCATCGAATGGGAAAATACTGAATCTATCTTTGATGAAGAATTTAAAGAGGTGGAACAGTTCTGGCTGGAAACAAATGGTGGACTTCCAAAGGTGAAAAGAACACCAGAACAAAAAATGCCATTACAAAAGATTACTTTTACTAAATATACGGACGAAAGAGAAGAGTACCAAGAAACTTTTGCCAAAATTAAAAGAATGGTGCAAACTGGAAAAGTTCGCTACAAAGATATCCAAATTTTAGGACGTAATTTAGAAGAGAATCATTTATTTTTAGAATCGCTTTTAAAGCAATACGATATTCCTGGATTTATCGATTTATCAGATTCTATGGAACATCATCCAATCATTCAAGTACTAGACGCGCTTTTTGCTATTTGGAAATATGACTGGCGTTATACCGATATTATGAGTCTTCTTCGTAGTGAATATGTCTTATGGCATAAAGACGATGAAACTTCACTTAAGGACCAATTACAAGCGTTTAGACAACAATTAGACGAAACAGAAACGGTTATTCTTGCCAATGGTTACGAAGGGTATCAATGGACAAATGGGAAACCTTGGGCGTATGTGGAAGATTCCATTGACGAAGATTCGAAAGCGGAACAGACTGATAAAAATACACGAGTTCTACTAAAAGCAGAGCAACTTCGGAATGAATTAACAAGTGTATTAATACCTGCATTCAAAAAAATAGAACAAGCAGCTACAACGAAAGAAGCTGTTTCTGTATTATATCAATTACTATTAACTTTAGGCGTTGATCAATCCTTTATTTATTGGAGAGATGTTGCTGCTGAAGAAGGAGATGTAGAAACAGCTAGACGTCAAGAACAAGTTTGGTCCGAATTTATCCGATTGCTAGATGAATATATTTATTTTTTTGGTGAAAAATCCTTTGATTGGGAAACCTTTATGATGTTACTTCATACTGGTTTTGAACAAACGCACTATAATTTAGCACCATCTACATTAGATGAATTAACCATCACTGGGATGGATTCCGTTCGTTATACACCGAAGAAAATCACTTTCGCAGTAGGGCTCTCGCAAGGTGTAATGCCACGAAATATCGATGAAACAGGATTATTAACCGACGACGAACGTGAACTTTTTTCGAGCCAGCTAGATAGTGGACGCTTCCTTGCGCCAACAACAGGTCAACTGCAATCCGTTGAGCCGTTTGTATTCTATCAGTTACTCATGAGCGCAACAGATCACCTATATCTCTCTTGTGCTATTTCTAAAGATGGTAAGGAGCAACTGGTTTCAAATTTCATACAACGTTTATTAAAACACTATGAACTAGAAGAAATGGATGGGTCATTTAACCGACAAAACCGCTTAGAACAAGGTGATTTCGTTGTTCCATATGAACTCTTTACAACGCTTCTATTGAAGATGAGAGAGAACAAGTTCAAAGAAAAAGAAGAGATTGTTTTCTTGTGGAAATTAATTCCTCATTTACTAAAAGTTGACGCCACATTCAGTGCTAACTATCACGCATTACTAGCGTCTGTCTTTAGATTGAATGTAGCGAGTAAATTGCCACTTTCTCTTGCGCAAGAGCTTTATGGAAATCAATTAAATTTATCAACATCTCAAATTGAAACTTACTATAAAGATCCATTTAGTCATTTCTTACAATACGGATTAAGACTGAAAGAACGTCAAGAATTTGAGCTTTCACCAGCCAATACTGGTGAATACTTCCACGAGTTTTTTGATCAGTTTATTAAAGAGTTAAATGCACGTGGGATATCTCTAAGAGACTTAACGTTAGAGCAAAAGTTGGCTATTGAAAAAGATATCTTCAATCGAATGAAAGACAATCCGAAATTTGCGATTTTATCCTCTTCTAGACGTTTAAACTTTGTCCAAGGATTGTTACACCAAACTCTAATGCAAACGACAAATGCGCTTCAAAAACAAGCCTTAGCGCTAGAAACAAAACCTTGGATGACCGAAGTGGTATTCGGGACTTCTGGAAACTATCCAATTCATATTCCAATTGGACATAATCAATCTATTCATTTACGTGGGAAGATTGACCGTATCGACTTACTACAAGCAGATAATGGAATTTTTAACGGAATTATTGACTATAAATCTTCTGAACAAAAATTCGAAATCGCTAAACTCATTGCAGGAGTTCAAATCCAACTGTTAACGTATTTGAAAGTTTCAGAAGAAATCATTCGCAGTGAAAAAGGCGTAATTCCAACGCCTCTAGAAGCAAGCTATATCCATGTGCATAATCCTAAATTCAGCATTAAAGAAGTGCCAACGGAAGATAAGTTTATGCAAGAATGGACAAAAGCGTTTAAACACCGTGGATTAATCAATTCTGATGAGATTGCTAGACTCAATCCGGAATTAGTTGAGACGAGTAAGTCGAATGTCTTGAATGTTGCTCTTAAGAAAGACGGAGGCATTAGTGCAACTTATAAAAATGGTGTTTATACGACAGAAGAATTGAAGTTATTCAAAGATTTCGTATGGGAAAAGATTCAAGAAGCAGGAAAAGGAATCCTATCTGGGGATATCACACTAGCTCCTTACGAGGACTTTAAACAATATGCAGATTCTGTATCCGGTAAATTTAGTAGTATAGCACAGTTCGATGCTACAAACCCAGAAAACAGATATCGTACTCTTCCTAAATTTGAAAAAGAAGAGGGGATTACATTTATTCAAGATGAATTACAAGAGAAGAAAGGAGAGACAGAAGCATGATTCCAGAGAAACCAAAAGGATTACAAGCAACACCCGATCAATGGAAAGCGATAGCTACTCGTGGGAACAATCTTCTTGTTTCTGCCTCAGCTGGTTCAGGGAAAACAAAAGTTCTTGTAGAACGGATTCTCATGCATATTCAAGAGGGTATCGACATTAATGAGTTGCTAGTTGTAACCTTTACAGAACTTGCAGCAAAAGAAATGAAGGAGCGTCTTCGTTCTAAACTAGAAGAAGCGATTGAAAAATCAACGGATGAAGTCCTTCAGCAACGTTTCGCTAAACAATTACAACTGATTCCGTCTGCTATGATTTCAACGATTCATAGTTTCTGTATGAAAGTGATTCGTCGTTATTTCTATTTAGCAGGGATTGACCCCGTATTTACAATGATGGATGAAATTGAAGGGCAACTTCTGCAAGAAAAAGTCTGGAGAGCGTTGGAAGAAGAGCTTCTTGAGCAACCAGAATATGAAGAAGTATTTGCAACGTTCTCAAGCGACCGTTCAGACGATGGTATTACGAATACTGTTTACCGTCTATATCAATATTCTCGTTCAAAAAGAGAACCTAAAACATGGTTATCGAATTTAACGCAGAACTATGCTGTAGGAACTGATTATGCTTCAACACCTTTCGTAAAAACGTATGTGAAACCAGCGTTAATCGAAGAGTTAAGCTACCTTGTTACTCAATATGATCAACTTCTTAAAGAAATTGAACTGCTTGGAGCACCGAAGCATCAAGCAGTTCTAGAAGATGATTTAGATTTTGTTAAAGCTGTTCTGGTGCATATCCAAGAAGAATCCTATGTTTTTGCGTATCAAACATTCGAAGACAGAAAATTCAAGAACTGGTCTACAGCTAAAGTGGATGAGACTGTTAAAGAAAGTCTCGATGAGATTAAAGCAATTCGTGAAGGGTTGAAAAAAGACTTCCAAAAAATTAAAGAAGATTACTTTGCGATTTCTCCAGAAGTTCAGTTGCAGCAAATGACGAAAGTAAATCGAATTCTATCGAAACTTTCAGATATTGCAGTGATGTTCTATGACCGTTTCCAAGATGAAAAACATCAATTAAATAAGCTTGATTTCTCAGATTTAGAGCATGATACTTTGAGAATTTTAACGAAATTGGATCAAAATGGGTTAAAGATTGCTTCAGAATACTATCAAAATCACTTTAAAGAAGTCATGGTAGATGAGTATCAGGATGTTAACCGTGTCCAAGAAGCGATTTTAGAGCTCGTAAGCAAGCCCGATAACCGTTTTATGGTAGGCGACGTGAAACAATCTATCTACGGGTTCCGTCTTGCAGATCCGTCTCTATTCCGTGAAAAATACGAAGCGTATGCCGAAGGAAAGAGTGGGGAGAGAATTGTTCTAGCAGAGAATTTCCGTTCTAGAGATGAGGTTCTTTCCTTTACGAATAAAGTATTCCAACAAATTATGAATAAAGAGTTGGGACAAGTGGAATATGACGACGTTGCTGCATTGAAAACAGGGAATCTTTCATATTCTCAAGATGATGATAAATCCAGTGAAATTATTTTAATTGAAGATGTTAATTTAGATGAAAACTCGGATGATCTAGAGGATGCTGAAGGGTTCGAAAAGGTAGAAAATGAGATTCATTATGTTGCGCAACGCATTCAAGAAATGATAAAGACACCTTTTGAAGTAATGAATGATAAGGCAGATGCAAAACGTTCCGTAAATTATGGAGACTTTGCGATTCTGTCATCTACAAAGAGTAACAATGATAAGATTGAATCAATTTTTGCTGCTTACGGAATTCCTATAAACGTTCAAAAGGCGCAATCGTACTTTAAACGTACAGAGATTACGACGATGATTTCTTTACTAAAAGTGATTGATAATCCATTACAAGATATTCCGCTAGTAGCTGTATTGCGTTCAGGACTTGTAGGTTTAGACGAGATTGCATTGGCGCACATTCGTAAGTCATCGAAAAATACAAGTTACTATGAGGCTGTTTGCCAGTTTGTTTCAAATTTTGAGCTTCAAGAAGTCGATTATTACGATTCTAAGCAACAATTAGCGCTTAAAGAGCGTCTAGAAGGCTTTTTAACACTATTAAATAAATGGAGAGACAGCGCGAATAACGAATCGATTGCTCAGTTAATCTGGGAAATTTATATGGATACGCATTACTTAGAATATGTCCATGGACAATCTAATGGTGAGCAAAGAGCTGTAAACTTGCATGCTTTATATGAACATGCGCATCAATATGAATCAAGTAGTTTTAAAGGTGTTCGTAACTTTATCCGCTTCATCGAAGCTCTTCAAAAGAAAGAAAAAGACTTAGATGAAGCACCGATTGCAACAGAATCAAATGCTGTTCAAGTGATGACGATTCACGCAAGTAAAGGGTTAGAATTCCCAGTCGTATTCTTAATTGATACAAACCGTAAATTCAATATGCAGGACTTAAAAGCATCTATCATGTGCTCTGATGAGATTGGTGTTGGTACAAATTACTTTGATTTAAGCACTCGTATTACGTATCCAGCCGTTCAAGCAGTAGCTACAAGAAACTTCGAGAAGAAGAAATTATTATCCGAAGAAATGCGTAAATTGTATGTAGCAATGACGCGTGCACGTGAAAAACTAATTATTGTAGGTACTATTAAAAACTACGAGTCATTTAAGAAGAAATATGCCTTTTTAACGAATGAATCTAGTGAAATTTTACCGTATCAAGCACGATTCAAAAGCAGTACATTCCTTAATTGGATGCTACTGAGTGCGATTCGCGAACAATACAAGATTACTCCTGAAATTGTTGCTAAGGCGGATATTGTATCTAATAGCAAACACTATATCCATGAAATCAGTGATAAGGAAGTCTTCCAAAAAGATTGGCATGAATATTATAATGAAGCCAATTCTCCGGGTGAATTGAAGGCTCGAGTTCAAAGTATGCTAAAAACCATTCAACAAGATTACCAGTTTGACGTTGAAAGCAAGACAACAAGCTATCAAAGTGTGTCTGAATTAAAACGTGTTCTTGAAGATCCAGTTATTGAAGAATTATCGCAAAATAGCTTGATAGAAGAGGGGAGAAGAGCCATTTATCTCTCTCCTACATTGGAACAACCACGCTTTATGGAAACTACTTCAACAACTGTTACAGGTGCTCAAAGAGGTAGCGCTCTTCACCTATTAATGCAGAAAGTTGACTTTACAAGTACCATTACAATAGATTCGTTAGAACAATTACTTAGAAGTTTAGTGGAATCCAATGAAATTACACCAGAAGTTGCTGCAAAAGTTCCAGTGACACAAGCGTTCGAATTCTTCCAATCAACATTTGGTCAATGGATTGTTCAAAATTCAAATGCATTAGTCCGTGAGCAAGCATTTTCATATGTACTTGAAGCTAGCAAATTCTTCAAATCGATTCAGACAGATGATTTGATGATGATTCACGGTATTATCGATGGATATGTCGAGTTAGACGATGAGATTATTGTATTTGACTATAAGACAGATTATGTCGTAGATTCTATAGAAGGAATTCAAAGCATTGTCCGTAAATATAATGTCCAATTGAATATATACGCCGATGCATTAAGCATTAGTTGTAACAAAAAAGTTACAAAAAAAGTTCTATGTTTATTATCAATTAATAAGAATATAGATATCGATACATTAAAAGCTATATAACGTTATGCGCTCAGTGTTACTTATAAATGCTGGGCGTATTTTGTTGATGATGGAGGATATATTAATTTTCCGACGAATAACTTAGTATAATATATATTATGTAAACCTAAAGACCAATCAAAGAAACATCATTGCATTTTAACGCACCTCAACGTATACTATTAAAGTAATTAATTATTAAGGATGGTCTCTCATGCAATATAATCAAGACAGCAAGTTTTGGCATTTTGCTACATTAGTTGCTGATTTTATTTTATTAAATCTATTATTTATCGTTCTATGTATACCTGTTGTTACGATTGGTCCAGCAATTTCTGCCTTAATTCATACAACACTTAAGCTTTCTGAGGATGAGAATCGTACACTGATAAAGCCGTTTTGGAATGAATTTAAGCGTGATATCACTAAAAAGATACTCTTATGGATCGTGTATTTAATTCTAATTGCTGCTATGGTTTATATGGCACAATTTTACTGGAATTTTGCGAATAATAACGTTGATTTATTGAGAATTATCGGGTTTATGTTATTTGTGTTATCAGCGTTGATTTTAGTTGCAACTATTGTAGCCTCAATTATTGGTCTTGCAATGACGACAAGATATTTCAGTCCGATTAAACGATTAGTAAAGAATAGTTACTTATTAATTATTGTATTGCCGATTCAGGCTTTTATTATGGCTGCAGTTTTAGTAGCTTCAACCTTATTCTTTATCTATCAAACGGTGCCTGTCTTATCATTTTTCCTTGTAATTGGTTTTGCTGCTTTAGCTTATAGCTTTGCACCTTTAGTTCGTGAATTTTTCACAAAAGTAAAATAGATATCATTATAAAAGAAAACGACTTACAGAAATGCTCTGTAAGTCGTTTTTTGTTGTTTATTTGATGAAATTTAACCGCGTGCTAAACGTGTACGAATTTTAGTAGATACAAATTCAATGAATAATACTAAAATGATTAATCCGCAAAGAATTGCCCCTACTTCATTCCATTTATAAGCGCTCATCGCAAACATTAAAGGAGAACCGATACCACCGGCACCTACCATCCCTAAAACCGTCGCATCTCTTAAGTTCATATCAAAACGATAAATAACCGTTGAAATGAAAGACGGAATTAATTGAGGCAAGATGCCAAATCGGATTTTTTGGTACAAATTACATCCGCTAGCATCTAATGACTCTAAAATCTTGTAATCTAAGTCTTCAATTGCTTCGATATACAATTTTGAAATCATCCCGATGGATGCTACAGACATTGTTAAAAGCCCTGTAAATGCTCCAGGACCTGTTACCCGGATGAACATTAATCCGTAAATTAATGTTGGAACTGTTCGGATTGCCATAATTAAAGTACGGAAAACTAACGCTACCGGCTTTGGAACGATATTTGTTGAAGACAAGAAAGCAAATGGAATTGCTAGAATTGATCCTACTAAAGTTCCTAGAAACGCAATACAGATGGTTTCTAGCAGAAGATACGCTACACCTTTGTTGGAAGTGTCAAATAAGAGTGTTGTATCCGGAGAAAAAATCCCTTTAATAATGTTCTTTGAGATTTCAGCGCCATTCTCAGGAATTTTACTTAATTCAATAGTCGTACCAGACCATGCAACAAGCGTTACAAGAATTAAAACAACCATTAATTTTACAATCCAAGTACGAGGAGCTTTTTGATATTGATTTAAAACTGCTTCATTCATTTAAGTCCCCTCCTACGCTAATTTAGTACGTAAATAATAACTAACGCTTTCGATTATGACTACAGTTAAGAATAGAATCACTAAAATCATCCCGACGTTGCTATATTCACGCCAACCTAAGTTTTCATTTAAAATAATACCGATACCACCAGCACCTACATAACCAAGAATAGAAGCGTATCTCACATTCCCTTCAAAACAATATAAAGAAGAAGCTAAATAACCTGGTAAGATTTGCGGAATGATAGCACTCGAGAAGGCTTTTCCTTTAGTAGCACCCAAAGCTTCAGCAGCTTCGAAAGCTCCCATATCAACCGTTTCGATTTGCTCGTATAGCTGTTTTCCACAATAAGCAAATGTATAGGTTGCAATCGCAAACGTACCTGCGAGTGTTCCTAAACCGAATATATATGTAGCAATTAATGCGGTTACTAGTGTTGGTAATGTACGAACAACACTTAAAAATAAACGGCTTAAACTAATCACAAACCTATTTTTTACAATGTTGCTAGATGCAATAATCGCAAAAGGAATCACTAAAATTGACCCTAATAAAGACCCTAATAAGGACATTTTAATTGTATCAATTAATGGCGACCAAATTGAACTAGAGTGTTCCCAGTTTGGTGGGAACATTCTACCAATCATTACAAAGAATTGTCCACCACGTTGCATAAGTGTTTTGAAGTTAAAACCAGTGACCTTCCCTGCGTAATACATTGCCACAAGAAGCAAAATCGTAATAATAATTGCTTTCGATCGTGGTTCTCTAACGGTAGTTCCGTTTTCTAGTGTATATTCTTTTGGCGCGAAGAGTTTACTTAGCTTCATTCAACCCCTCCACCTTTCCTTTGTAGATTAAATCTAAAACTTCAGGAGTCACTTCAGAACTTGGACCATCATACACAATTTCACCATCTCTAATTCCTAAGATACGATCAGCATACTCAAGCGCTAATTCTACATGGTGAATGTTTAAAAGAATAGAAATATTCATGTCTTTGTTAATACGTTTGAAGTCTTCCATCACTCGTTTTGCTGTTACTGGGTCCAGTGCGGCAACTGGTTCATCCGCAAGAATAATTTCTGGATTTTGTGCTAATGTACGAGCTAAAGCCACACGTTGTTGTTGCCCACCGGATAATTGGTCCGCACGAATAAAGGCTTTATCAACAATTCCAACTTTATCTAAGGCTTCTAATGCATGTAATTTTTCTTTTTTGGTATAAATTCCAAATAATGAACGGAAGAATGGAATATCTGGTACGATAGACGTCAATACGTTTTTAATAACCGTTGTTCTAGTGAATAAGTTAAACGATTGGAAAATCATCCCTACTTTATTTCTACGGAATTTACGCAAAGATTTCCCTTTTAATTTACTTACATCAGTACCATCAACTGTTAATTTTCCTTCACTAATGTCCAACATTCTATTAATCGTACGGATAAGCGTAGACTTCCCAGCACCTGAAAGACCAATAATAGAAACAAACTCCCCTTGTTCGATTTCTAAGTTAATATTTTTAAGCCCCTTAACCCCATTTGGATAAGTTTTAGATACGTTTTCGAATTTAATCATTTTTCTTGCCTCTCTCTCAAAAAAGGGTCAGGAGAAATTTCCTAACCCTCATTTGATCTTCAACTCAAATTTATTAGTTACCTGATTTTAATTTTTTAAGTAATTTTTGTGCTTCACGTTCTTTATCGTAGTCGCTAGCATTTGCTTTCTTATAGCCTTTATGAGAGTAAATTTTGATAATTTCTTTACCTTCATCTGTTTTAGCAATATTCATCATTGCATTAGCGAACGCTTCTTTAAATGCGTCATCTACAATTGGAGAAGATTTACTTACTGAAATTGTGTCATTGTAAATGTCTGGAGTAACACCGATAACATTCGTTTCTTTGAAAATATCTTCTGAACGGCCATAATCACTTGTCCATTTTTTAGCATAATCATTTCGAACATCAGCATAACCAACCATGATATCAATTTGACCAGAGGCTAAACGTGCTGCAGAACTTGCATAAGAATCTGATTGTACAACATTTTGTAAATCAGAAATTCCTTTCCCATACTTTTCTTGTAACCATAATGTTGGGTAGATATAACCTGATGATGATGAAGTTCCTAATACTCCCCATTTAGCAGAATTTAACTCTTCCCAAGTCAATTCTTGACCACTATTGATTTTCGCAGCTAATTCCTTCCCTTTTTCAGTAGGGCCAGCAATAACTAATCCTTTATAGGATGTAGCTTGTTCAGTTCCACGCCCTGTTTCTTTTCCATCATTCCAATCTTTTGGATTAGTAGAGTCTTTTAATAAATTATCACGAGTAGCCGTTAATAATACATCAACTTCTTTGTCATACAATACATAAGTCCCACCAGGTAAGAATCCAATATCTGCACTACCTGATGCTAATGCTTCACCTACAGCGTCAAAACTTGTACCTACAGAGATATCTACATTTTTAACATCGTAGCCTTCTTTCGCTAATTCTTTCTTTAATAGTTCTTTTAATGGTTCTGTTGTTGTCACAATTGTTTCAGGATCACGAGATGGTACAAACGCTATTTTTAAAGTTTCGATTGTTTTAGAAGCGTTTTGGCTTTGACTTTGATTTGTGTCTGAACCTGAATTACTAGAACATCCTGCTAATAAAGCTAATGATGATAAACCAATTGCTAATTTAGACCAAAAAGACTTTTTCATAAAAATATATCCCCCTAAGATACGTTTTGTTATTAGAAATTAAGAATTACTTAACCCCTCTTACTATATTACAAGACATACCCGTAAATTACAACAGAAAAACAATTAAAAATACAGTTTTTCACACTATATTCATAATAATATTTAAATATTTTAAATGAAAACGCATAAGTTACGAACATTAAAACACGAACGTTCGTTAATTAAAGTAAAAAAGAAACCTCCCAAATGTTGGAAGGTTTCAATCTATTTATTTGTTTGGAAAATGAGATCTTAAGAATTGGTTTGCAAACTTAATATCTTCTAACCAGTTTTCTTGACCTACGTACCAGAATTCACCAGTGAATCGATTTACTCCGATTGACAAGAATGTATCAACCATACGTTTAAAATCGATTTGGCCAGTACCAAATGGAATTTCACGATAATGTCCAGGAATCGTTTCTTTTAAGTGAGCTGCAACAATATGCCCTCTTCCTAATTCGATATCTTCATAGACATTTTTTGCACCAGGTTCTAATGATGCGTTCATTAAGTTACCTGAGTCTGGATACACTTGTAAATATGGAGAGTTCACTAATTCAACAAAACGCATCGATTTTTCTACAGTGTTCATAAATGGAGTTTCCATTGTTTCAAACCCTAGAAGAATTCCCTTTTGAGAAGCCATTTCAGTAGCTTTCTTAAGGTTTTGAATGAAGTAATCAAGTGTTACCGCATCTCCTTCTTCATAGTAAACATCGTATCCAGCTAATTGAATTACACGAACACCTAAATCGTCTGCTAGTTGAATCGCTTTTTCCATGATTTCTAGACTACGTGCACGAGTATCTTCGTCGTGGGAACCAAATGGATATTTACGATGGCCACTTAAGCACATTGAACGGATTGGAACTCCAGTTTCGAACATGTCGTTCACTAACTGTTGGCGTTCTTCTTTTGTCCATTCTAGACGACTTAATTTTTCATCAGTTTCATCGATACTGATTTCTAAGAAGTCAAATCCAGTTGCTTTCACTGTTTCTAACTTTTCTCTAAAACTAAGTGTGTTAGGCATTGATTTTTCATATAAACCAAGTTCATAAAACTTTTTATTGTCCATAGTAAGCATTCGCTCCATGTTTTCTTAAATAGTGTTTATCTAAAATTGTTTGTGACATTGGCTTCATATTTGGGTTTAAAGCAAAGTTATGCCAAGCCATGTTTGCAACGTATTCTAATACAGTAATGTTGTGTACCGCATCCATTGCGTCTTTACCCCATGCAAATGGTCCATGGTTAAATACTAAAACAGCTGGAATCGCATTTGGATCTTTATCTTTGAAAGTTTCAACGATTACTTTTCCTGTTTCTAACTCATAAGCACCTTTAATTTCTGCTTCTGTCATTTCTCTAGTACAAGGGATTGTTCCGTAGAAGTAGTCTCCTTGTGTTGTTCCGAATGCAGGAATTTCTTGTCCTTGTTGAGCCATTGTAGTTGCCCATAGAGAGTGAGTATGCACTACCCCATTTACATCTTTAAAATTACGATAAATTTCTAAGTGAGTATCTAAGTCAGAAGAAGGTTTTAGAGCTCCTTCTACTTTATTACCGTCGATATCCACAATTACGATATCATCAGCAGTTAGTTTATCATAGTCAACGCCTGAAGGTTTGATTGCGATAACCCCTGCTTCACGGTCGTACTCTGAAACGTTACCCCATGTAAAAATAACTAATCCATGTTTTGGTAACTCTAAGTTTGCTTTTAATACACGTTCTTTTAATTGTTCGTATGCCATTGTAGAATCCCTTCTTATAGGCCTAAAGCTTCAGAAATTTTTTCAGTCATTTCTTTTTCAGATAATAAGTTTTGTAAGCCTACAATTTTTGTGTTTGGTAAGTCTAAGCCATCAAATACTTCTAATAAAGCTGATGAAATAACAACTAAATCATAGTTTTTTGCTGAAGATTTTGCTTCAGAAACTGCACAGTGATGAACCTCTAAAGGAATATTTAATTTTCTAAATACATTTGTTAATTTCATTTTGATAATTTGGCTTGAACCCATTCCGCTTCCACATGCTGCTAATACTTTCATAATTTACATCTCCTTATATTGCTAGAGTATCGGATAGAAAGCACTACCCGATACCCTAATTTTACTATATTATTTTACTTATTTAAATTAGTTTTGCTTAGACTCTAAGTATGTTTCATAGTCTTCAGCGATAGTGAAGTAATGTTCTTTGTTTTTGCTGTATTGTAATTGAGGGATTGCTAAAAGAATAATTAACACAATTCCTAAACCAATGTATTGGAAGTTTTGCATTAAGAATCCGAAACCAACCCAAATTGTATCCCAGTCAAAGTTACCATGCCATCCACCGTATGCAGCTAAACCAAACGCACCTGCTGCGACAGCTCCACCTAATACTTGGATTAAACCTGATAAGAATGAAAGGATTGAAGCAGCACGTAAACCACCTTTATGGTTAGCGTATACTGCGAATGTAGCGTTATCGAAGAATACTGGTACGAATCCAGTGATGATTAATACTGGTGATTTGAACACGATTAATCCTAAGATTGCCACGATTTGTCCTAATACCCCGAATAAGAAACCAACTGTTACAGCGTTTGGAGAACCAAATCCGTAAACTGCAGCACAGTCAACCGCTGGCATAGAACCTGGTAATAATTTGTTAGAGATACCTTGGAACGCTTCTGATAACTCAGCAACGAATAAACGAACCCCTAATTGTAAGATTTGAACATAAACAGTGAATGTTAATGCTGTTTGTAAAATGTAGAAGAAGAAGTCGTCTGATGCTTTTAATGTAGTCATTTTGAATTTAGAAGCAGCAACTGTTAATTCTTGTCCATTTACGCCTACTAAGTAGTCTTTACCTAATACTAATAAGATTGCACCGAAGAACACGATCATTAAGATTGATGTTGCAACGATAGATTCTTTGAAGATTGATAAGAAACCTGGTAATTCAAGATCTTCAATCTTCTTGTCGTTTTTACCTGAGAATTTTGGAGCTAATTTATCAACTAACCAAACCCCAAACATTTGTTGGTGACCAATTGCAAATCCGCCGCCTTCTGTTAATTCTTGAGTAGCTTCTACAGTTAAGTTTGCAGCTACTGCCCAATATACACCTAATACAATACCTAATAAGATTACAAATTGTAATTGGTTAACGTTATCACCTAAAGCTAAAGCCATTAACCAAGTTGCTGTAGCAGATTGTTGCACCATGATGTGACCAGTGATGAATACTGTACGAACTTTAGTTAATTTACGGAAGATAACTAATACTAAGTTCGTTAAGAAAGCTACTAATAATACTTGTACTGTTAAACCTGTTGCATGACCAGCTGATTTTAATGCAGCTTCTGCAGCAGCTTGACCAAAGTATGGGTCAATAACGGCAGCTTGTAATCCAAAACGATCCCCTAATGCTGCTAATACTGGACGGAAGTTTGAAACTAATCCACCAGCAGCTACGTTTAAGATCATGTAACCTACAACTGCTTTAATAAAACCTGCTAATGCATCGTACCATTTACGACCCAATAGTAAATAACCAACTAAAACGATTAAACCAACAAAGTATTGTGGTTTAGTAAAAATGTTAGCATAGAAGAATTGCCAAAAACTGAATAAAAATTCCATTATTATTCACCTATTCCTTTTAAGATATTTTCTAAATCCTCTTTTGAGCGCGCTTCAACAAACGCATTAATTAATGATTCATCATCTAATAATGTCACTAACTCTGATAAGTTATTTAAGTGTTTTTCATTATCAGTTGATGCTAAAACGAAGAATAAATGTGGTTGGTAGTCAGCACCTGGTCCAAAATCCACAGCTTCTTCAATGTTCATAAATGCTACAGCAGTATCATTTACCCCTTTTCCTTCTTGTGCGTGAGGGATACAAATCTCTGGCGCAATTACGATGTAAGGTCCAAATTCATGAACATTACTAATAATGTAACCTGGGTATTCAGGTTCAATGATCTTTTGTTCTAATAAAGGTTGGCAAGCTTTTTTGATGGCTTCTTCCCATGATAGAGAACCTTTTTGGAACGAAAAGTGTCCATTTTCGATAATTTCTCTTAACATATTTTCCTCCTTGTGTTATTAAGAAATCGTATTCATTATTACGCTTGGATAAAGCCTAGAGTGGGTTAGCTCTAGGCTTTCCAAATTTAATGACAATATTATAAGAATGATGGGAATGGTACATCATTGTCGATTGAGAATACATCGTCAAATCCACGGTAGAAGTTAAATTCTAATTTATCTTTGTCAGTTGGGTAAGTATACTTACCGCCTACTTGCCAAATGAATGGTTTGAATTTGTATTCTAGGCGATCTTTCTTGAATTTCCAGATTTCTGTAATTTCTTTTGGATCTGCTTGGAAGTTAGCCCAAATGTCATAGTGAACTGGGATAACCACTTTAGCGTTTAATGATTCAGCCATACGTAACATATCAACTGAAGTTACTTTATCAGTGATACCACGAGGGTTTTCACCGTAAGCACCTAAGCACACATCGATTTCATGTTCGTTACCATGTTTAGCAAACATGTTTGAGTAGTGAGAATCTCCTGCGTGATATAAGTTACCACCACTAGTTTTGAATAAGTAGTTAACAGCGATTTCGTCCATGTCTTGAGGCATTTTACCTTTAAGAACTTCACCGTCTTTAGCTGTAACTAAAGCTGTACGATCAAATGCTTCTAAAGCAACGATTTCGATGTCTTTGATTTTAACTGAGTCTCCTGGGTGTACAACGATTGTACGTTCAGCAGGAACTCCCCAACCTAACCAAGTGTTTACTACTTCTTGAGGTCCTACGAATTTAGCTTCTGGACAGTTGTTAGCAACTGCAGCAGCTGTATTAATATCTAAGTGGTCTGAGTGAATATGTGTTACTACTAAAGCATCAACATTTTTCACTTCGAATGGATCGATTACGAATGGTTGTGTACGTAAGTTTGGTTGTAAGTTTTGGCAACCACTCATACGTTGCATTTGGTGACCAGTTTTCATTTTCCCATTACCGTGGCTACGTTTACCAGTTCCACACCATAAGTCACATAAGATGTTTGTATTTTTTTCTGATTTTAACCAGATACCTGTACATCCTAACCACCACATAGCGAATGTTCCTGGTTTCACTTCTTCTCGTTCGATTTCTTCATTTAACCAAGTTCCCCATTCTGGGAAAGTAGATAAAATCCAAGATTCTTTTGTTACATCTTTGATATTTGCCATTATTATTCCTCCTTGGGATTATCCCCAAATACGTTTGATTTCTTCTTTAAATTCACGAGCAGATTGCGCTGGATTTTCAGTAGCGTAAATTCCGCGGCCTGCGATGAATGTATAAATTGGAATTCCTTCAAACACTTTTAATGTGTCTTTTGTTAATCCACCTGTAGCTGAAACTTTGAATCCCATGTCGATTAAACGACGGATTTTGTTTAAATCAGATTCAGTCCAAGTTGCTCCTGCAAATAGAGCATCACGGCTTTGGTGGAAGATTGCTTGGTCAATACCAGCGTCTCTCCATTGTTGTGCTTGTTCGAAAGTCCAATCTCCGTATAATTCAACTTGTAAAGACTTCACTTCTTTGTTTGCGGCTTCCATAGTTGGAATAGTTGCACAGCAAATTACTGTCATCCAGTCTGCTCCAGCGAGGGCAACATTTTTAGCAACACTTGTACCAGCGTCAGCACATTTTGTATCAGCAATGATTACTTTATCTGGGAAAGCACTACGTAAGCATTTAATCGCTTTGTCCCCTTCGTTTAAAAGTAAAATCGTTCCTGCTTCAATAATGTCTACTTCGTTTCCAACCGCAAGAGCATCTTTTAATGCATCTTCAATACGGTTGTGGTCTAAAGCAACTTGTAAATTAGGAATTGCCATATTGTCATTCTCCTTTTCTGTCTTGCTTTAAACAATCATAAAATCATAACGTCTTACGAAAATGATCATTTAAAAAGTTACGGTACCAATTCATGGTATTAGTATAGTATAAACATTTTTTTGTTACAACCGTTTACAAACAAGTAATCGAATAATCAGTTTTATGATTGTTTGCGTTTACTTTACGAACGTTTGGAAATAAGCAATATGGTTATGTATATAGGAAGAATTCATAAAATTATATTATTAATACTACTAAAATATCTGTTTTGATCGTTTACGATTATAAAATAAAAATACCCTCTCAATAATGAGAAGGTAATAATATTACTCATTTTCAATAATGACCTCTTCAGAAGCGTCATCCTCCAGTAAATGAACATGGATAACTTCCTTTAAAGAAGTGGGTACATTTTTCCCGATAAAATCTGGACGAATTGGAAGTTCTCTATGACCTCGATCGATAAGAATTGCTAAACTAATTCGCTTAGGTCTGTCGATATCCATAATTGCATCTAAGGCAGCTCTTACCGTTCTTCCTGTAAACAAAACATCATCCACTAAGACCACTTGCTTTCCTTTGATATTAAAAGGTATAGACGTTCCATTTAATACAGGCACCTCTTCATTCTCGATATCATGCCGATCATCTCGGTATAATGTAATATCTATTTCGCCAACAGGTACTTTAATCTTTTCTAAAGAAGAGATTTTCTCAGCGATGCGTTTTGCTAAAGTGATTCCTCTTGTTTTAATACCAAGCATCACTAAATTCGAAACGTCCTTTTGGTGCTCAATAATTTCATATGAAATTCTGGTTAATGCTCTACTAATAGCACCTTCATCCATAATACTGACTTGTTTCATTAATTTCACCTCTAGTCTTCAAAGTGTCCTTTATTCAATTGAATAAACTCCGCGAATTCTTTTGGTGGTTCCACTTGGAAGTTTAGCGTTTCTCCTGTTAATGGGTGAGTGAAGCTAAGTGTTCTTGCGTGTAGAAATTGACCAAATTCTGTTGCGTTTTTCCCTTTTGGATGATACAACGGATCATTTACAATCGGATGTTTAATAAATTCCATATGTGCTCTGATTTGATGAGTTCGTCCAGTTTCTAGGCGACAAGACACGAGTGAATAGTCTGAAAAAGAATCTAAAACTTCAAAATGCGTAATAGCATTCTTTCCTCCTTTTTCCACGACTCTTTTTAAGCGATTCGTTTGATGACGAGATAAAGGCGCATCAACAACACCCGTTTCATGTGCAAAGTGCCCATCCACAATGGCAATATACTCACGGTTCATCTTATTTTCAGCAATCTGCTCAGCCAATTTTTGGTGCACATCATTATTTTTAGCAATGACTAATAAGCCACTTGTATCTTTATCAATGCGATGGACTAATCCTGGACGATAGATTTCTTCACTCGTGCTATCTGATAAGCAATTTGAATGATATAACAATGCGTTTACTAACGTTCCACTGTAATGTCCTTTAGACGGATGAACGACCATACCACTTGGTTTATTGACTACAATTAATGAGTCATCTTCAAAAACGATATCTAGTGGAATATTCTCTGGTTGAATGGTTATAGTTTCTTCCTCTTTCTGAAGAATTGTAACTTCATCCCCAGACTGTGCTTTATAATTTGATTTCACGACTTCTCCATTAACTGAAATAAGTCCAGCTTTTAGCCAACTTTGAATGGTAGTTCTACTTAGACCAAGCTCGCCAGTTAACACTTTGTCTAATCGTTCAGTCTTTTCTAATTCAAGTTTTAATTTTTTTAATACTGATGTCATAGTGCTCTCCTATTTTGATTGTTCCTTAAAAATAACATAATAGAATAAGAAGATTACTCCGAAGGTTAAACAAATGTCTGCAACATTAAAGATTGGAAAATCGATAAATTCAAACTTAAACATATCGACAACATACCCTAATCGGATACGATCGATAAAGTTTCCTACAGCCCCAGCTAAAATGAAAGAGTAAGCTGTTAATAACCATTTGGATTTTCCTTTTTCTTTAAACATCAAATATAAAAGTGTTCCAACTGCTACTGCAGTGATTGCATAAAAGAAAACCATCTTCCCTTCGAACATACCCCAAGCTGCTCCAGTATTTCGAACGTATAATAAGCTCACAATTCCATTAATAAACTGCATTCCATCATGCAAGTTAAAGTTATTTACAATCCATAATTTCACTAGTTGATCTGCAATAATTAGTACAGCGCTTAATATTAAATATAAAAACATATCGACTCTCCATTTCTTTTCAATAATAGTATTGTACAAAGAAGTCAAAGGTTAGTCAACGAACTGAAAATGATGTTAAATTGAAATACTTTTTTCCACTCAAGGGGTAAAAACGGGTGAAATTTAACTAAAAATGGGGATAAAGTCCTAAAAATCAGTCAAAAGATTGAAAAAACAACAAAATACACGTATAATATCAACAAGAAAACGCATTACTGTTAAAGGAGTGTAATATGAAAAAAATCGCAGCCAAGGTATTCTTGATTAGCGCTGGTTTCTTATTTTTAGGAGCATGCGGTAATACAAAGAAAAGTGCCGAATCTACTGTTCAAGAAGTACAAGATACCTTACCTGTTGTCGTTCAACAATTAAATGACATTCAAGCGTTAGAAAATTCATTACAATCTGATTGGGAAGCGGATATCCATGAAGATTACACGATGACGTCTTACGCTAAGAAAACGGGTAAAGTATTCACCAACATTCAAGAACGTCAGCAATTGTTGAAGTCTATGCAAAAATCGCTCAAAGTATTATCAGATGATGCGACTAGACTAAGTAACTTGAAGGATAAAAATCTTCCATCTGCAGAAATTCAAATTGTAGTTTCTAATCTGCAATCAATTGTTTCTCAGTTAAAGAACTACTCCGAAATGTCTCAAAAACAATTGGAAAAAGAAGCTGAGTTTTTCGTTAGCATATCAGGTGGAAAACAAAAAAGCGATGAATTAAAAGCGCTCATTATTGAAGTAAATAATTCTGCTAACGAGCGTCAACAAATTATTGAAGCAATAAATTCTCCAATCAGTGAGCTAGATAGACCAATTCGCATTCTAAAAGCTCGTTTGGCAAATAGCGGAAAGGGTGAGTAATGATGTTGAAGAAAAAATCTTTAGTAACGAGTATGTTCACTGTTGCGTCTGTTAGTTCCCTACTCGCTTTCTATTCTGTGGCAAATGCGCAAGATACTGCTGATAGCAAGTTGAATGTAAGAACGAATAGTTTACTCCGAGTTCCAGCAAATATACCACAGGAACATATTTATGATTCAGGCATTTCTATTCCATATCCTGAAAATGGCGTTAAGGGGGTTTATTTACAGGCGTTTCGTGCCAAAGGACAAGACTTGGAAAATATGATTCAGTTCGTTAAGTCTACTCCCATTAACTCTCTTGTAATTGATGCCCGTGATGGATATGGACAAATTACAATGCCTCTGGAGACTGATAATCAACAAGTGAAGAAGCATACTGTCAATGAAGTACCAGATACTACTGCTCTTCTTAAGAGACTCGAAAAGGAACAAATTTATCCAATTGCTCGTATTGTCTGTTTTGGAGACCGATTTGTTCCAAAAGAGAATCCTGAACGTTCCTTTAGAAATGCTTTAGGCCAGCTATGGTATACAGATGACGGAGAAACGTTCCTGAATCCTTTTCTTAAAGAAAACTGGGAATACATTGCAGAAATTGCAATTGGTGCTGCTAAAGCAGGATTTAAAGATATTCAATTAGATTACGTTCGCTTCCCACTTGGGTTCGAAACTGTTTCGGAAGACTTAGTCTATGATAAAGGCGATTATGCTCATATTAAAGATGATGATGAAGCCCGTATTGCTGCGATTACAGACTTTGTTGCATTTATTCGAGAAAAACTTCAACCATATGGTGTACATCTTTCAGCTGACATCTTAGCACACGCGATTACTGAATCAAAAATTGGTGGTATTGGACAAAAATTTGTCAATATTGCTGATAAAGTAGATGTCATCTCTCCTATGATTTTTCCAAGCCATTGGGTGAATTATGCTTTAGATGTAAAGGATCCTGATAAAAATCCATATGAAATCGTTAAACGCTATATGGTGATTGAAAAAGGATATATAAAAACATTAAACCCTTCTCCAATTTCAAGGCCTTGGATTCAAGCGTTCACTGCAGATTTTCTTGGTGAAGGAAATTATCAACTCTACACCGCGGATATTATCAGCAAAGAAATTCAAGCTCTAAAAGAAGCTGGCGTAACGGAATACCTACTTTGGAACGCAGCTTCTCAGTATTCATCAGAAATAAACTTCTAAACCAAAAGGACTTCCACATTAATGGAAGTCCTTTTCTTTATAATCTCTATTGTTCTTTCAATGAACTGTAGTCAAAGTTTGCCAATACAGCTTTTACTTCCTGGTCGTTATCCCCTAGAAGCATTGAACCATTACTTGTACGATCTACAAGTGTTAAGTCCATTGGTCTAACCACTTTTGTTTCGCCATTTCCAGCAATGATTGTGTATTCACTGCTTGAAGTGATTTCTCCATCTAAGAATACGACACGATGAGGTTTTGTTTTCAATTCACGTAAAACCATAAGTCCACGTTTTGCACGTGTAAGCATCGAAATTTCTATTACATTGAATCGTTTTACAGCCCCACGCTGTGTTGTAAGGAATGCAGAAACAACTTTATGTTCTAATGAATAAACCATCGCCCCAGCAACAAAATCTTCTTTACGAAGGTTGATTGCTTTCACACCGCTGGCTACAGTACCAACTACTGGAATTTCGCTTAATTCATAACGTAAACCAAATCCACAGTGTGTCACGATAAACACTTCTAGACCTTCTGGATTTGTTAAGACCACCTTAACAACTTCATCTGTCGTTGTCTTGAGTTTCATCGCATTACTTGTACGAGTCTTGTATCCTCGGTACGTTGTAAACTCATTGAATAATGTTTGTTTCACTAAGCCCTCTCTTGTAAAGAAGACAACCGTCCAATCTTTATAAGAGTCATCACTATCTTTAGCTTTGACAAATCCAGTCAGAATGACTTCGTTGCTACCCAAAGAAATGGATTGACTTAAATGGTTCCCCACGTCTTTCCATTTCGCTTCCGGAATTTCATGCACTGGTAAGTGTAAGTAATTTCCTTTTGAAGTAAATAGAATTAAGTTATCTAATGTAGAAGCTTTTTGGCAAAGAACCACTTCATCCCCTTCACGCATTCCATTTTCTTCTGGAGCGCTTGAAGAAAATGACCGTGGGCTAACACGTTTGTAGTATCCTTGTTTTGTAGCAACCACATATACTTCTTCTTCGGCGACTAACACTTCAGTTTCAATCTTAATCTCTTCAATTTCAGCTTGAATTTGCGTTAAACGAGGAGTTGCGTACTTCTTCTTCAAATCACGAAGTTCACTCTTCATTACTTGAAGAAGAGTTTTTTCGGATTTTAAGATACTTAAGAATGTTGCGATTTGCTCATTTAAATCAAGTTTTTCATTTTGAAGAATTGTAATATCCGTATTTGTTAAACGATACAATTGTAAGCTTACAATCGCTTCTGCTTGAATCATTGCGAAGTCGTATGTTTCCGCTAAACGTTCTTTAGCATGTTTCTTATCTTTACTGTTACGAATTAATGCGATGACTTCATCTAGAATCGATAAAGCCTTCATCAACCCATCAACGATATGAAGACGATCTTGCGCTTTCTTTAAATCGAATTGTGTACGTCTTGTAATCACTTCTTTTTGGAAGTTGATATACGATGTTAGAATCGTTTTTAAGCCAACTTGTACTGGACGGCGCTCATCGATAGCGACCATATTGAAGTTATAGTTCACTTGTAAATCAGTATTCTTCAATAAGTAGTTTAAGATTCCCTCAGCATTAGCTTCTTTCTTCAATTCAACAACGATTTGAAGCCCAGTACGGTCTGATTCGTCCCTTACTTCAGCAATCCCGTCAATCTTCTTATTCAAGCGAATTTCATCAATCTTCTTCACTAATAAAGCTTTGTTTACTTCATAAGGAATCTCTGAAATAATGATTTGCGATTTTCCACCTTTAATCGGTTCGATTTTTGTTTTCGAACGAATCACTACTTTACCGCGTCCAGTTTCATACGCTTGTTCTAATTCCTCAAGACCCTGAATAATTCCTCCTGTTGGGAAATCAGGACCTTTAACAAATTGCATCAATTCTTTCACAGTCGCTTTAGGATGGTCAATCGCATGAATGGTTGCATCAATAACCTCACCTAAATTATGAGTAGGAATCTCTGTTGCGTAACCGGCTGAAATCCCAGTAGCTCCATTTACAAGAAGGTTTGGATAGCGCGCAGGAAGTACAGTCGGTTCTTCTTCTGTATCATCGAAGTTTAAAACAAATTCAACGGTTTTCTTGTCTAAATCTTTTAGTAATTCTTCTGAGATTTTAGAAAGACGAGCTTCCGTATAACGCATCGCAGCAGCAGGGTCTCCATCCATACTACCGTTATTCCCGTGCATTTCAATTAACACATCACGAAGTTTCCAATCTTGACTCATACGAACCATTGCTTCATAAACTGAAGAGTCTCCGTGTGGGTGGAAATTACCGATTACGTTACCGACAGTCTTTGCTGATTTACGGAATTGTTTATCGCTTGTGTTTCCATCGATAGACATCGCATATAAAATACGACGTTGTACTGGTTTCAAGCCATCACGGATATCAGGAAGAGCACGGTCTTGGATAATGTATTTTGAATAACGTCCAAATCGGTCACCCATTACATCTTCCAGATTCAATTCTTGAATATCTTGAATTTGACTCATACTATTCCTCCTCTCCTAGTAACGACAATTGTTCTACATGATCAATTGTTGCTTCTTTTTTCTTAACTGATGGTTTCTTTTCTTCTTTTTTCGGACTAGCTGTTGTGCTAATGGCATTTACATCTGATTCTAAAATGCTCTTATCTTCTTCCAGACCAAACTCAACGTGGCGTTCAATCCATTTACGACGAGGTTCCACTTTATTCCCCATTAATGTGCTTACACGACGTTCTGCTTGAGCTTTATCATCGATAACAACACGAATTAACGTTCTTGTATCTGGATTCATAGTAGTATCCCATAATTGGTCAGCGTTCATTTCCCCAAGACCTTTATAACGTTGTAATAAGTAGCCTTTTCCGACTATTTTAGTCTTCTCTTCAAGTTCTTTTTCTGTCCACGCATACTCAATCACTTGTTTTTTACCAGTTCCTTTAGAAATTTTATATAAAGGTGGTAATGCAAGATAAACTTTTCCGGCTTCAATCAATGGTTTCATATAACGATAGAAGAATGTTAACAGCAAGACTTGAATGTGAGCCCCATCGGTATCCGCATCGGTCATAATAACAATTTTGTCATAGTTACAATCCTCAATCTTGAAGTCACTACCAACACCAGCACCAATGGTATAAATAATCGTATTGATTTCTTCGTTCTTAAGAATGTCTGAAATCGATGCTTTTTCAGTATTGATTACTTTACCACGTAATGGAAGAATCGCTTGGAACTTACGGTCACGACCTTGTTTTGCAGAACCACCGGCAGAATCCCCCTCTACTAAGTAAAGTTCATTCTTCTTAGGGTTCTTACTTTGAGCAGGCGTTAATTTACCAGAAAGAAGTGTTTCCTTCTTCTTGCCCTTCTTACCATTACGGCTCTCTTCACGGGCCTTACGACTCGCCTCACGCGCTTCACGTGCTTTAATGGCTTTACGAATTAATTCCTGTGCAATTTCACCGTTTTCCGTTAAGAAGAAACCTAGTTGCTCAGAAATTGTATTATCAACAATTCCGCGAGCAGCAGGTGTACCTAATTTATCTTTCGTTTGTCCTTCAAATTGTAGAATCTCTTCAGGAATACGAAGCGAAATAATCGCTGTTAATCCTTCGCGAACATCGCTGCCTTCTAAGTTTTTGTCTTTCTCTTTTAAAAGACCAACTTTACGTGCGTATTCGTTGAACGCTTTTGTTAAGGCACTCTTCATTCCCACTTCGTGAGTACCACCGTCTTTTGTACGAACGTTATTTACAAAAGATAAAATCGTTTCTGAATAACCATCGTTATATTGGAATGCAAATTCGGTTTCAACACCATCCACTGTGCTATCAAAATCAACAACAGGAGATAATGTATCTTTTTCTTCATTTAAGTATTGGATAAAATCGCGAATTCCTTCTTCATAATGGAACGTTTCTGATTCTCCAGTACGCTCATCTGTTAAAACAATTGTAAGTCCTTTTAATAAGAACGCTGATTCTCTTAAACGTTCAGCTAATGTTTCATAAGACCAATTCGTTGTTGAAAATGTCTTATCACTTGGAAGGAATGTAACTGTAGTTCCAGAGCCACGACGGCTTGTTTTTTCTTTTTTAACAGTTCCGACTGGTTCACCACCATTTTTAAACGATTGTTTGTATAATGTTCCATCTCGCAAAACTTCTACGGTTAACCAATCTGACAACGCGTTAACAACAGACGCCCCAACACCGTGAAGACCACCTGATGTTTTATATCCACCTTGGCCGAATTTACCACCGGCATGTAATACAGTAAAGATAACTTGAATAGTTGGGATTCCAGAAGCATGCTTTCCCGTTGGCATTCCACGACCATTATCTTTTACTGAAAGTGATTGATCTTTATGAATTGTTACTTCAATTTTTGTAGCGTAACCTGATAATGCCTCATCGACCGCATTATCAACAATTTCATACGCTAAGTGATGAAGTCCACGATGATCAGTTGATCCAATATACATCCCTGGACGTTTACGTACAGCTTCAAGACCTTCTAAAACTTGAATCGCATCATCATTATACTGATTCTTCACTTTGCTCATTTAATACTCTCCTTTTTTCATCATCTTATCTATAATACTTGTTTTTAAATATTTTCGCAAGATTTCCCTTCATAAATAGCGTTATAATAACATTTCTTATTAGAATTGTAAGTTAAAATGTTTTTGTGTTAAACTGTTTCTAGACTGTTTTTAAAAGGAGAAGTCAAACAAATGTCATTTACATTTATAATTGGTGCCATAGTGGCATACTTACTTGGTTCGATTCCATCTGGATTATGGGTTGGGCAGTATTTCTTTAAAAAAGATATTCGCCAATATGGGAGTGGAAATTTAGGATCAACAAATGCGTTTCGAGTTTTAGGAAAAAAAGCGGGTTCTCTAGTATTATTCTGTGATATCTTTAAAGGATTCTTAGCGATGATTCTTGCTTTAACTATATTTAAGCAACCTGATATTTCTCCATTGTGGATTGCCTCATTCGCGGTTATTGGTCATACTTTTCCCATTTTTGCTTCATTCAAAGGAGGAAAAGCGGTTGCTACTTTTGCTGGAATGATTTTAGCTTACCAACCATTATTACTTTTATATGGACTTATTATTTTCTTAGTACTCCTTGCAATTACCCGAATGGTTAGCCTTACTGCTATGGTTACTATCACTTTAGGAGCATTCCTTTCTCTACTATTCAATGATTGGACACTAACACTTTTTGCGCTTGCAATAGATATTTTTATCATTTATCGACATCGTTCCAATATCCAAAGAATTTTAAATGGAACGGAAAATAAAGTTCCAATGCCTTGGGAACAAAAAAATAAAGACACTAAGTAAGTACTTAGTGTCTTTTCTTTTACTCGAAAATAAAACTGGCTGTAGATTGATAAGGTGTCATATTTGTGATTCGCAAGACATTCTTTTTTTCTTCTAAATTTTGCGTAAAATCATTCGCCAAGTCTGGATATCCATCCCAAGGTTCAAAGCAAACAAAAGGAGAATCATCAGGCATAGTCCATACTCCTAAAGCACCAATCCCATTTAAAAGTACAGTTACGCTTCTATTCCCTTTTTGAGAATACAACTTGCCTTTGAAATGAGGGGAATTTGATTTAAATAATAATACATCATTCGTAAATAAATCATGGTGTAATCGAAATTCTCTTTCAGGATACGAAGTTCCTTCTAGCGAAGCAAGATATGGAATCTCTAATTCTAGTTTATGAATCAAACTTTTCGAATCTAATTGGATTCGATAATCTTCAAACGACAATCCTTCTTCCAACGGTACTCTAAATGCTGGATGACCACCAATTGCAAAGTACATTTCTGGACTTTGAGTAGTAACGAAATAACTCATATCTAATTGACGACCATTTAAGGTGTATTTTAGACGCAATTGAAAATCGAAAGGATAGTTTTCCTCAATCATCTCATTCGTAAGTAAGAAAGTGGCAAAATCACTTCCATTATCCTCTAACTTAAATGCATAGTCACGAGCAAAACCATGTTTTCTAGCTTCGTAATCTTTCCCTTTGTAGGAAAAAGAGTTATTTCGAATAGCACCAATATTCGGAAATAAAATTGGAGATTGTTTATTCCAATGAATCCCATCTGGTTGATACATATATTCCGTATGAGTCTCTTTATCAAATACAGAAGTTAGTTCTGCCCCAAAAAGTTTTACTCTAATTTTTAAAAATTTATTTTCTAAAGAAATGTTATCCATGTAATCGCCTCTAGTTTATGAATGTTTTAATTCAGTTAATAAGGATTTTTTGATATTTTGATTTTTTATTTTTATATAGGTTCCTTTAGTTCCTAGGCTGCGACTTTCAATAATTCCTGCTGATTCAAGTTTACGAATAGCATTTACAATTACTGTACGAGTAATATTATACTCTTTCGCAATTTTTAAAGCAGTGAATCTTAAATCCATACCATCAAACAATTGGATAATCACTTTAATGGCTTCTAATTCACTATAAGATAACGAACTAAGAGCTAAATGAACATTTTGTTGTTCTCTCTTTTCTTGCTCAATCTTTCTTGTATACCAGTGCAACATTTCTGTTCCAATTACTGTTCCTGCGTGTTCAGCCAAAATAAGATCGTCGGTTGAAAAAGGTTCTTCATCCTTCCCCATCACTACAAATCCTAATTGAATTCCTGAAGTAAAAATTGGAATAATGGTAGTCATTGCATTCTTGAAATTATCATGTAATTCAACTGGAAAAATCGTTAGTTCATCCGTTACAGGTATATTTTCCTTCGTGAATTTTAAAGATGTTAATCCGTCCATATAAAAATCCGGAAATTGTCTACTATTTTTATACTCCTTCATACGATCGTTATTTACTTGAAATTCATCATGAATTCCTAACAATCTTCCATCGCTTGATGCGATATATAAATCAACTTTCAAAAGAGTTCCCAAAATTTCTGTTAGTTTATTAAATGGTAAATCTGCTGTTTCAGAATCTCTCCAAATATTATCATACTGGACAATTTCATTAATCTTCCTTAAATCAGCTAAAACTTTACGCATGAGTATATTCTCCTTTTTATAAAATGTATTTAGTTAAATCTTGATCCTCTCGAATCGCATTTAATTTACTTTCTACATATTGTTCAGTTATTTGGATGCTTCCCATTTGCATCGTTGGTGCTTCGAACAATAATTCTTCTAATACAGTTTCCAAAATAGTGTGAAGACGACGGGCACCAATATTTTCCATTGTACTATTCACTTCGAAAGCAATCTCAGCCAATTTTGAAACAGCTTCTTTTGTGAAAACGACTTCCACATTTTCTGTAGCAAGTAATGCCTTATACTGTTTTAATAATGCGTTTTTAGGTTCCATTAAAATGCGTTCAAAATCTTCTTTTGATAAATCTTGTAATTCAACCCGAATCGGGAATCTGCCTTGTAATTCAGGCATTAAATCACTTGGTTTAGCCGCATGGAATGCTCCAGAAGCAATAAACAAAATATGGTCTGTATTAATCACACCGTATTTCGTATTCACTTGGCTCCCCTCAACGATTGGTAAAATATCTCTTTGTACTCCTTCCCTTGAGACTTCCCCTCCGTTTTGACCTTTTGCAGCAATCTTATCAATTTCATCGATAAAGATAATTCCTGATGTTTCAGCTAGTTTTAAAGCTTCTGCATGCATATCTTCCTGATTGATAAGGTTATTTGCTTCTTCCTCAGTTAATAGTTCTAACGCTTCTTTAACAGTGACTGTACGGCTAATTTTCTTCTTAGGAGTCATCTGGTCAAGAACGGATTGAATTTGCATCATTTGTTCCATTTGGTTACCAGAACCCGCCATCCGCATTGGTTTCTCTGTTAATTCAATTGTTACTTCTTTTGAATCAAGTACTCCATTTCTTAATTGTTGCTCAATATCACGACGACTTTGAGCAATTTCTTCTGTGACTTCTTCCTTCATTTCAGGTTCTAATCCAGGGTTTTGAATGCCCATTTGTTGAAACATATTGAAGAGTGAATCTTGTTGTGGGTTCGATACTTTCTTCATGATTCCAGGTTTTAAGATCTTCGCAAGCTTTTTAACAGCCTTATCAAAAGCTTGCGGCTTTACCTCTTCTTGTTTTAGTTTAGTCACAATTTGAATCGCATTTTCCACTAAATCACGAACCATCGATTCTACATCACGCCCAACGTAACCGACTTCCGTAAATTTAGTTGCTTCCACTTTTGCAAATGGTGCATCAACTAATTTAGCAAGACGACGAGCCAATTCAGTTTTACCAACCCCAGTAGGTCCAATCATCAATAAATTTTTTGGAGTAACTTCTTTTTTCATTTCTTCATCTAATAATAGACGACGGTAACGATTTCGAAGAGCCACCGCTAACGCTCGTTTAGCATCCTGTTGCCCAACGATGAACTGATCTAATTCAGACACAACTTCTCTAGGTGTTTTACTAATATTTGCTTGCATACTTCCACTTCCTTACGCCAACGTTTCAGTAATGATATTATCGTTTGTAAAAATATCAATCTCTGAAGCGATTTTTAAACTTTCACGAGCAATATCTTCTGCTGTTAAATTCGAATCCCCAAATCTTAGGAGACCTCTAGCAGCTGATAAAGCGAAGTTACCACCAGAACCGATTGTTAGAATACCATCATCTGGTTCAATGACTTCTCCTGTCCCTGAAACAAGTAACACTTGTTCTTTATTCATTACGATTAACATCGCTTCTAATTTTTGTAAACCACGGTCACTTCTCCAATGTTTCGCCATTTCAATAGATGCACGTTGTAAGTTCCCTTTGAATTGTTTAAGCTTATCTTCAAACATTTCTTCTAAAGTGATTGCATCTGCTACACCGCCTGCAAATCCCACAAGTACTTGATTGTCAAAAATACGACGGATTTTACGAGCGGTCCCCTTCATTATCACTTTTTCACCCATTGTCACTTGACCGTCACCAGCCATAGCAACTTGGTTATCTTTTTTTACTGCACAAATTGTAGTCATGATTTTCCTCCGTTATTCTTATTAAAGGCACTAGCGTCAAATTCGTTCTTCCCAGCTTTAGACCTTGGAAAATATAATTGGTAATTTTGTTGAAGAGCTTCTTTTGTCACATGTGTATAAATCTGAGTTGAACTAAGACTTACATGCCCTAAAAGTTCCTGAACAGTTCGCATATCTGCACCATTATTCAACAAATGCGTTGCAAACGTATGTCTTAGCATATGTGGATGAATCTTTAATGTTAGTCCACTTTCTTGAATTAGTTTTTCTAAAATATAACGAACTCCATTAGTCGTCAGTGGATCACCTAAATGATTCACAAACACGAAAAAATGCTCCTTCCTTTCTTTAGCCATAAGATCCTTTCGTCCTTCTTCAAGATAAGTTTCTAAAGCCGTTCTAGCAAAGTCACCAATCGGAACATAGCGTTCTTTAGAACCTTTACCGATGACGAGGATAACGCTATTATCCAGGTCTAATTGCTCAAGAGTTAAATTCGTTAACTCACTGACACGCATACCTGTAGCATATAATACTTCGACTAGAGCTTTATTACGTTGGTCTAAAGACTGATTTCCATCAATAGAATTGATAAATTTTTCAATTTCATCTTCATAAAAAAACTCTGGAAGAAGCATTTTACCCTTTTTATAACTGACTGACGCAAAAGGATTTGATTCTACTGCTTTTCGTTCTACCAAAAAATAATAAAAAGAACGTAAACTTGAAAGGAACCGAGAAATACTTGAACGATTATAGTTTTCACGATGTAAAACTCCTAAATAGATTCGAACATCAACGACAGATACATCGTTCCATGACGTAATTGGAACTTCTGTTAAGTAATCGCAGAAATGTTGAATATCACGCTCATACGCATGAATCGTCTCTGGTGAATAACGTCGTTCAACTTTTATATACGCTAAGAAATCTTGCATTTCATTCTTCATCATCTTCCTCCTATCGTTAACTTTATCACAGTAAGCACTTTCTTACAACCGAATTGTCAAAATTATTAAGACAATTAATACATATTTAATAAACTCTGCGTCATAGTCAATGCACTAACATAATTTCACGCACATAAAGAGAGCACCCAGATTTCTCCAAGTGCTCTTTCCTTTATTTTTGAACTTCCTCTTTATAATCGCAATTACTACATGCAATTTGTTTTCCACCGCGACCTTTTTTCTCAACTAAGTAGTGATCACATTTTGGACAATTGCGTCCTACAGGTTTATCCCATGAAACGAATTCACATTCAGGATAACGATCACAACCATAGAAGATACGATTTTTCTTCGACTTACGTTCAATCACTTTGCCTTTTCCACAAGTTGGACATGTAATCCCAATATCTTTAACAATGGCTTGTGTATGATGACATTCTGGGAAATTGCTACATGCGTAGAATTTGCCAAATCGACCTAATTTAATCACCATCGGATGGCCACATTTTTCACAGTTAAATCCAGCTGGTTCGTCTTTAATTTGAACTTTCTCGATTTCAACTTCAGCCTTATCCACTTCAATCTTAAACGGTTGGTAGAACTTATCGATAACTTGTACCCACTCTTCTTTTCCTTCTTCTACAAGGTCAAGATTGTCTTCCATGGAAGCCGTAAAATGAGTGTCGACAATATTTGGGAAGTATTGTTCGATAATTTGATGAACAACATATCCAAGTTCCGTTGGTTCAAAACGTTTAGAAACTAATTTAACGTAGTAACGTTTTTGGATTGTTTCGATTGTTGGTGCATATGTTGATGGACGACCAACACCGATTTCTTCTAATGTTTTAATTAACGTAGCTTCAGAATAACGTGCAGGCGGTTGTGTGAAATGTTGTTCTGGATTTAGTTTTACTAATTGAACTTCATCCCCAACTTGCATTTCCGGAAGCACGTTTCCTTTTTTCGCTTCTGCATTATCTTGATATACCTTTTGATACCCAGCAAACTTAATTGTAGATCCTTTTGCCTTAAACACATGATTGTTTTGTTCTAAATCTACTTGTACAGTATCATAAACTGCTGCAGTCATTTGACTAGCAACAAATCGAGACCAAATTAAGGTGTACAATTTCAATTGATCTTTTGTTAAATAACTTGCGATTGAATCCGGTGTACGTAAAACAGATGAAGGACGAATTGCTTCGTGAGCATCTTGAGCGCCTTCAGCGTTCTTTACAGTACGTTTGGTCGCTAGACAGTACTCTTTACCAAACTCTTTCTCAATGAACTCAGAAGCCTCATTTTGGGCAGATGCTGAAATTCGAGTTGAGTCTGTACGCATATACGTAATCAAACCGACTGAACCACTACGACCAAGAGATACCCCTTCATAAAGTTGTTGAGCTACCATCATCGTTTTTCGCGTTCTGAAGTTTAAGCGGTTTGACGCATCTTGTTGCAAGCTACTTGTTGTAAATGGAGCTGCAGGATTGCGTCTACGTTCTTTCTTCGTTACTTTAGTAACTTTGAATGGTTTCTTCTCAGAAAGTTCGTCCATTACTGATTTCACAGTCGCTTCTTTATCTAAAGACGCTTTCTCAGCAGTTGTACCATAATAATTTGCTACAAAAGCTTTCTTTTCTTTTTTGAATTGTCCTTCAAGAGTCCAGTATTCTTCTGGAACGAATGCTTTAATTTCGTTTTCGCGATCAATAATTAATTTTACCGCGATACTTTGAACACGACCAGCACTCAATCCTTTTTTTACTTTCTTCCATAAAATAGGAGATAAAGTGTAACCCACAAGGCGGTCTAAAATACGACGTGCTTGTTGCGCATCAACTAAATCCATGTCAATCATTCTAGGATTCTTAAATGCTTCTTTAATTGCATCTTTTGTAATCTCATTAAACTCCACACGAATAGGTTTGTTTAAATCAAGTCCTAATAAATGCGCTAAATGCCAAGAAATAGCTTCTCCTTCTCTATCCGGGTCACTTGCAAGATAAACTGCATCTGCTTTGGCTGCTTCCTTTTTAAGAGACTTAATTAAATCGCCCTTCCCTCGAATCGAAATATAATGAGGTTCATAATTATTTTCAATATCTACACCCATTTTGCTCTTAGGTAAATCTCTTAAGTGACCTTTACTTGCGACCACTTTAAAATTTTTTCCCAAATAGCGTTCAATGGTTTTAGCTTTTGTAGGAGATTCTACAATCACTAAGTTTTGCTTCACCATTAAATGGCTCCTTCCATCATTACTCTGTCTAATATTAAAATATCAGGCAAAAAGCCTGTATTTAGCGAGATTGTTTAAATTGTCTTTTGTCATCATATCTAAACACATTCTTTTTGTCAAGGCAACAAATTATCTCTTATAGTTTTTTTATGGAAAGTAATGTAAATTTTTATCAATGGTTTCAGCGCTAGAAACTAAACAAGCCCCAGCTTCAATTAGTTGATTAGTTCCTTTTGAATGCGATGAAAAAATACTTTCAGGAATAGCAAATACCTCTCTATTTTCACTCAAGGCAATATTAGCAGTAATTAGACTTCCACTTCTCTCTTTAGCTTCTACTACACAAACACCATGGCTTAACCCTGCTATGATGCGATTTCGGTAAGGAAAATGAAACTTCAAAGGTCGACTTCCTAAAGGATATTCAGAAATAATAAGACCTTTTTCCCCTATTTCTTTATAGAGATTGGCATTTTCAGGTGGATATACAACATCTAATCCACTTCCTATAACCGCTATCGTTTTTCCATCACCCTTCAAGCATTCAAGGTGTGCTAAAGAATCCACTCCTTTAGCTAGACCGCTAATAATTCCGATTTTCTTCTGTACTAAATCCTGTACAATGATTTTCGTACATTGTTTTGCATAGTTTGAATGTTCTCTAGAACCTACTAAAGCGACTAATCGTTCATTTAACAAAGACCATTCTCCTTTATAGAAAAGAACAATTGGAGGTAAATAAATTTCTTTTAACCTTCTTGGATAAACAGCATCCAAAATGGTCAATACTTTTACTTTTTCTGCCTTCATTTTTTCAAAAGAAGCTAACCAATCAAATGTCTCTAACCATTTAGAAGTTTCTTCGGGCAAGCTGAATTTTACATCCCCTAAAACAAATGGATGATTTAAAGAAACATCATCATTCAATTTTTGAAACAACTCATAAAACTGTTTACTATTCAATGTTTCACTAATCGCTATTCCAATTAATAGTTTTCTTTTTGTTAATAACATAAATAAACTCCTTCCGGTAAATAGTTTTCAAAACTATTTACGAGAAAGAGTTTATTTTTGGAACTTTATTGTTGATATTCTTTTACAGGTGCAAATGTCATACGATGTATTGGCGTCGGACCTAATTTCTCAAGACCTTCTATGTGTGCTTTCGTACCATATCCTGAATTTTGTGCAAATCCATATCCTGGATACAGTTGTTCGTAATCCTTCATCATTTGGTCCCTTACCTCTTTAGCAACAATACTTGCCGCAGCTATCGAGATGCTCTTCGCGTCCCCTTTAATAATGCCTTCTTCTGGAATTCCTGTATCCAATTTCATCGCATCAATTAATAAATAATCAGGTTGTTCAGGCAATAATTCAATCGCTCGCTTCATCGCCACTTTACTAGCTTCATAAATATTAATTTTATCAATCGTGAATGCATCGACAATACCGATACCAATGGCAACAGCTTGCTCTTTAATCATTTCGAAGATTTCTTCGCGTTTTTTCGCGCTCAACTTCTTAGAATCATCGAGACCAATATCTTCCATACCTTCAGGAAGAATGACAGCAGCTGCTACCACTGGACCAGCAAGTGGGCCGCGACCCACTTCATCAATTCCTGCAATCATTCGGTAGCCTTTTTGTTTGGCTGCACGTTCAAAGCTTTGCATTTCCTCAAAGTGTGCAGCACGTTCTGCTTTTTTGGCGAATTGACGTTCAAACTTTGCGATTAAATCTTGAACTCCTTTACGATCGTCACTTCTAAGTTCTGTTAAACGTTCATCCGACAACGTTTGAATTTCTTCAAGAATCAATTTAATTTCTTTGATGGAACGTTTTTCCATTATGCTTCCTCCGTTAACGACACAGGCGCTTGGTCTAATGTATAACGACCCAGTTTTCCTGAACGAATATCAAACACGATTCGTTCACTTGCCTTTTCATAATCTTCTTTAAAGCCTAAATTCTTTGTAATTAACATTAATAAATCAACATTTGAAAGTTCTAAATCGCTATCTATTAAACGATAAGCTTTCTTTAAATACTCTGGATAATCTAATTTAAACTGACTAAGAGCAAAAAGTGCAATATCATCCATGTGAAGGAGTGCATCTTTAATCGCACCCGTAAGTGCTAGTTTATTCCCAACTTCTTCACTTTCAAACTTTGGCCATAAAATACCTGGAGTATCCAGTAATTCAAAATCATTTCCGATTTTTAACCAGCGTTGTCCCTTTGTAACACCAGGACGATTTGCTGTTTCAGCTTGATTTTTATTAATCATACGGTTGATAAAGGTTGATTTTCCTACGTTAGGAATTCCGAGAACCATTAAACGAATCGGTCTAGGACGAATACCTTTTTCCAGATTCTTTTCAAAGACTGGCGCCATTAATTCCTTAATGGCCGCTTTAACCTGTTTTATCCCTTTGCCATCTTTAGCTTCTGTTGTAAGAACTTTAATTCCTTGGCTAGTAAAATAATCATTCCAACGTTTTGTTTGAGATGGATCTGCCAAATCAACTTTATTTAATAAGATTAATTGCTTCTTCTGTCCTTTAATTTCTTCGATAATAGGATTGCGACTTGATTCTGGAATACGAGCATCCACCATTTCAATCACGACATCGACTAATTTCAATTTTTCAGTTGCTTCCCTGCGCGCTTTGGCCATATGCCCCGGGAACCATTGGATTGTTGCCATACGTTTCGAATCCTTTCTATATTACATTCACAAAAACATTCTTATAGAATCAACGAATATTATACCACGTTTTAATCCTTTTTTCCGTTCTCTTCCATATTCATATAACAAAAACTCAGTACAGTAGCAATTATTCATTACTGATGTACTGAGATAGTAGTCGTTTGCTAAGAAATATCTTTTCTAATCAATTACTTCATAAATACTTTCTGTATTCCAACGAACTTTTGGTTTAATGTCTTCATCTCTATAACCAAACGCACACATGACGGATACTCCAAATTCTGATGTATCTAGAACGCCTTTTTCTTCTAAATAAGCTTCAACTTTAGCTTTATCATATCCTTCAATCGGACAAGAATCCATTCCCATCAAAACTGCTGCATTCATCATATTCGCCATTTGGATATACGTTTGTTTACTTGCCCAGTCAAAGAGTGATCGTTCATCGTTTAACTGTGCATCACTTTCTTGGAAGCTCTTGATTCGATGCGCATATGCAGAATCTGGATCATAACTTCTATGTCTTACTTCTTGCATTAATTTTTCAATATAAGGTGTTTCATAGTTTACACCTTTACGAGCTAAATAAATCACAAAATGACTTGCTCCATCGAGCATTGAAACAGCGCCCCATGCCATTGATTTTAAATCTTGTTTCATTCCTTCATTGTTTAGTAAAAGCATCTTCCAAGGTTCGAACCCCAATGAAGAAGGTGCTAATCGTCCTACTTCGACAAGGGCTGCCCAATCTTCATCAGAAATACGACGTGTTGGGTCAAACTTTTTAGTAGCATAACGTTGATGTTGCAACGCAATAATTTCTTCTCTATTCATAATAGTAAACTCCTTTATCTTGATTATTACGAAAACTTCAACTAAGAAATAAATCTCTCATATAAATTAAGTTTATCAGCTAAAAAACAAAATAGCAATTCCCTCACAAATAACTCTTTTCTAATCAATAATAAATATAAAAAATGAGACTGGAGTAGTCCAGTCTCACTATAACTATTGCGGATTATTTTCAGAAGATTTAAATTTGACCTTTTTAATTTTAAAGTCAATATGTCTTTCTCTGATAGTTGATTCGATATCATCAATTAGGATTCTCTTATCATTCTCTATCTGAATATTGATTTCGTACTTTCCACCAATATCTTTCACATCCACATTTGCTATTTGATATTGTTTTAAATTACAGTATTCATAAATATCGTGAACAAGAGAAATATCTCCAACAGTTCCATTAATACTTGCCTGATAAATCTGCTGCTGTTTTGTAAAATCATGTGTTAACCATTGAATTAACATAACAAAGATACTACAAACAATTCCAAAGAACCAAAATCCTCCACCAATGGCCATTCCAATCCCTGAAGTAGCCCAAATACCAGCAGCTGTTGTTAAACCACTTATTTTTTTATCCCTCATGAAAATGATACCACCACCAATGAAGGAAATCCCACTTACAATTTGAGCAGCCACACGTGAAGTATCGTAATCTGGAGTGTTCAGAAAAGCTTCTTTAGAAATAATCATCATTAAGGCAGAAGTAAGACAAACAATCACGTGTGTCTTTACTCCGGCTTGTTTATTCCTTGCTTTTCTTTCATAACCAATTAATAAACCACAAATACAAGCCAAAATAATTGATGTAAAATGTCGTAATTCAAGCATTGCATCAAATGAACGTATAAACACTTGATCCATATCTTTCCTCCCTAAAAACGTGTATTCCTATTTTACGTTTGTTTAATAGGAAAGTCAAATTTTATGAAATCGTTTACTGGAGAAAGAAAAAGGAAATTTAACAAAAAAATCAGGAAGTGAGTACTTACGACTCAATCTTCCTGATCTTTTAAATAGGTGCTTTTCTAGAAAAAATAAATTTTTTAAGAAAAATCACTCTAACAACTATTCTTCTTTTCTTTTACCTACATAGAGTGTTAAAAGAATACCACTTCCTAGAAGCATTGGAATGACTTCTGTATGCGCTCCAGTATTTGGCAAAATAGCATTATTGTTAGTCTCATTAGCTACTTTATTTGCAGTTGAGATAGTACTTGCGACTAATGATGGATTCTTATCGGAATTCACTGGAATTGCTGATGGAATTGCTCCTCCAATAGTTGTGCTTCCAACAGGAGTATTATTTCCTGGTGTATTTGTATAAGGTGTACTATTTGTTGGAGTTCCATTTGTCGAAGAACCATTTGATGGTGTAACACTAGTCGTCGTTCCGTTAGATGGAATTCCATTTGTGGATGTTGGATTGGTAGGAGTTCCATTTGTTGGCGAAATAGAGCAATTACATGTTCCATCCTTTCCATCTTTCCCATTTTTAACTACGACTTCTTGTTTAGTTCCGTCAGGATTTGTTACTGAAATTGTATAACTTCCATCATTATTATCAGTTAATGTAATAACTGGAGAAATACCATCTTTCCCGTCAATACCATTTTGACCGGAAACACCTGGATCCCCTTTGTCTCCTTTAGGTCCGGTTTCGCCATCTTTTACAACAAATGTTCCAAGAACTTCATCAGTGGCTTCATCAAACTGACTATTACCGTTTTTGTCAAGGTAGAACGTTAGTTTTGTCTCTTTCTTAGCATTGTCGCGTTCTATTTTAACTTTTGGAGTTTCTCCGTCTTTACCGT
>NZ_KV786435.1:0-55700 GCF_001806915.1 Granulicatella sp. HMSC30F09
ATTTCATCCATCTTTTTGGAAGATTTTGAAACTGTTTTATAAGCGAACGTTCGCTCAACAGTGATATTAATTTATCATATTCAGATTTGGTTTGCAACTGAAAAGATATACTTTTTATAAAAAAATAATACAGTTCACAAAAAATGCAAACTGTATCTTTTTAATCATTATTATAACAATGCTTCTAGTCTATTCCGATTGAGTTCTGGATAGCGATTCAAAATTTTATTTATCGTTTTAAGAATCTTAGTTTGATACCCCACCATATCATTTTCTATTTGTAATACTAAAAGTGGCTCATGTAGACTCATCCGTAAAAGAAGCCATCCATCTCCATATTCCCCTTTAAAGTCAATTCGAACTCCTTCTTCATTTTCGGGATTTACTACCCAGTCTTTCGGAATCAAATCAGGGAATTCTTTGATAACTTCTAACCCTTTAGCTTTGAAATCTTCAGTTTCAATCTTAAAACGAACTTCTACAACTTCTTTAGGTTGGACTAGCTTTTTAATTAATGAATCTAAGGTTTCCCCTTTAGCAACCAATCTAGGAAGCAACATTAATATTTTTGCGACCACATACGCTCCATCATCTAAAAAGTAATTCTCTTTGAACGCAGCATGACCACTAGTTTCAATCGCAAGCTGACAATCAATTCCTTGATTATTTAATTCTATTGCTTTGTTTATAACATTACGATAACCCGATATATATCGATATTGATGCCCACCTAACTTCATAATGAATTTCTTCAAGTGTTCAGTTGTAGGAGAATTCGTTACTATTGTTGTTCCAGGATGCTCGCTTATCACAATCACACTTAAAACAGCAATTAAATTATTTCTATTGAGAAGTTCCTCACTTCCTGTTACAACCGCAGCTCTATCCACATCTGTATCAAAAATCACACCATAATCAGCATTTACCGCTAGTACTTGTTTCTTAATACTTTCCATGGCTTCTTTATTATCTGGGTTCGGAATATGATTTGGGAAAGCTCCATCTGGATCTAAGAATTGTGAGCCTTCCGTTTTAGCACCTAGTTCTTCGAGTACACTTTTTGCAAAGAAGCCTCCTGCTCCATTCCCAGCATCGACTATAATATGTAATCCTTCAAGCGGTTTTTCTTTTTCGCTCTGACTCCCCTTACGAATCAACTCCACTAAATGACGACTGTATCGTTCAAAAATACTTTTTACTTCTATAGTAGAAACTGATCCTTGTGGTAGTTCTTCCTTTTCATCCACCAATGCAATAATATCACGAATATCACTGGACTCTAATCCGCCCTCACGCGTGAAAAATTTCAGTCCATTATAATAGTATGGTAAATGACTCGCAGTAAACATCACTGTCGCATCGCAGTTAAATTCTTCAAATTGAGTCGCCATAAACATACTTGGAGTCGTTGCCATTTCAAAATCAATTACGTGAACTCCAAAAGCAGATAAAACTTTAATAAATTCTTTTGTTAAATTCGGTCCACTAATACGACTATCACGACCGATTCCAACAATTAATTCCGAAATATTTTTAGACGGATACCGCTTCTGTAACCATTTCACGAAAGCACTCGCAATTAAACGACTCTCTTTTACTGTCAATGTTGCATCAAACTCTTTTGTCGCAATAGCAATACCTCGAATATCTGAACTCAGTTGTAACTCTTTGATTTTTGACATGGGAACTCCTCCTTCACTATAGTTCTATTTTACCAAAAGCGCTAATGCATTAATAGAAGGTTTCCAAAAAATTATCCTAGATAACAAAAAGCAAGCAGCCTTTGCTACTTGCTTTTAACTCAGCTATCATGAGTTATGATTTACGATAGGTTAATTGAATATATCTTTCATACCATAAATCGACATATTCAGGCGAGAACGGCCCTTTTTTATTATTAATCCAATCCACAAGAATTTCTACATTCGCCTTTAGGATTTGATCAATTTCTTTCGAATAGTGCATTTGACGGCGATGTAATTCATACTCATCGACATCAAGCAATCGTTTTTCGCCATCTGGGAAAATCTTAATATCTAAATCATAATCGATATATTTCAACGCCTCAGCATCCAATACATAAGGCGACGCAAGATTACAATAATAAGATATCCCCTTTTGACGAATCATCGTCACAATATTAAACCAATAATGTTTATGATAATAAAGTAACGCTGGCTCCCTCGTCAACCATCTTCTTCCGTCGGACTCAGTCACAAGAGTATGATCATTACAAGCGATAATAGCTTGATCGCTTGTCTTCAAAATCATGCTATCGCGCCAAGTGCGATGAAGACTACCATCATGTTTATAACTCTTGACAGTGATGAATTCTCCTTCTCTGGGATTGTGCACCACTTTATCCAACTTTCTGTATCTATTTAAGAGATAACTCTTAGTGTTTTTCAAATCATTAGTAGTATAGCATATTTCTACCATTCTGTGAACAAAAAACAGTACAGCGATGCGATTTTAGCTCATTCATTTATAAAAGCTCTTGTCCCACTAAAATCTCGCACATTTTCCCTTGAACTCTTGATTGAGGCAGAAGTTTCATCTCTTCTTTAGTAACCCACTTTAGAGTTCTAGATGAATTATTCTTCACCTCACCTAATGCGCTCGCATATTGCATTTCAATATCCCATCTTTGGTGACTGAAAATATGCTTGACCGATTTAGGAAGTAGTCGAATCGGTGTTAATTTCATTCTATACAGACTTTCGAATTGCACTTCTAATGGTATATTCTGATTGATTTCATAATTTGAAGATTCTTCTAGCACGCCCTCAAATAAGTCAATCGATTCTCCAATTGTGCTAAAATCACGAATCAACGGGAAATGCCAAAATCCACTGAGTAAATCCGCTTGTGTATTTTTTTCAACTAAAAATCTGCCTTGCTCATCTTGAACCACAAAGGCTCTCCATTTCATCGGAGTTGGTTTTTTCTTAGGTTTCTTAATTGGATAAATATGCATCGTTCCATTTAAATAAGCAGCACTGAAATCCTTCACCGGACTTTCTTCTGGACGAGGATTCACTGGAGATTCGATATCGGAACCTAAATCCATCAGAGCCTGATTAAAATCTCCCGGTCTTTCAGGATCAATGAGAATTTCAGCAATTTCTTGAAAAGCCCATCGATTGCTTGGGTTTCCAATATCTAAATTCACTTCAAATAGTCTACTAATGACTCGCATCAAATTCCCATCAACTGCTGGTTCTGCCAAGCCGAATGCAATACTTGCAATCGCTCCAGCTGTATAAGGGCCTATCCCTTTTAACGATAGAATTCCGTCATAAGTATTTGGAAATTCTCCACCAAACTCTTCCATCACTTGAATGGCTGCCTTCTGCATATTACGTACTCGTGAATAATATCCAAGTCCTTCCCAGCATTTTAATAAAGTCTCTTCAGGAGCTTCAGCCAAATCTTTTATAGTTGGAAAAGTCTCTAGAAAACGCTCGTAATATGGAATTACTGTATCTACTCTTGTTTGTTGAAGCATGATTTCGCTCACCCAAATGAAATATGGATTTTGCGTTCTTCTCCAAGGTAAATCCCGTTTTTCTTTATCATACCAATTTAGTAGCGCCTTTCTAAAACGCTTGATTTTCTTCTCGTCCCACATTTTTACGCCAATTCCGGCTAAATCCATTCTTCTTTCTCCATTTCAAATTGCACGATAGCTTGTTCAATCACACTGGAAGTAAATCCTTTTTGATACAACTTCCCTTTGATTTGATACCATAGCGCTGATTCATTATCTTCATATTTTTTGGCGATACGTCGGTAAATTGTTGCAATTTCTTTTATTGCCAATTCTGCTTCCATCTCGTTTTGAGCTTCAAACGATAGAAACGGAACTACTTCTTCAGCAATTTCTTTCGAATATCCTTTTTGCATCACGAATACTTTTACCTTTTGCTTTGCTACTTTAGTAGTAACTCTTTTTTGTCCTTTCAAATACGCCTGCGCAATTTGAATCGCATTTTCGAGCTGCTCTTTTAGAGAATAGCCTTCGAGAACGGTTTGAATGACTTTGTCACTAATCCCCTTCTTCTGTAAATCAAAAACGATAGACTTCGGCCCTTTGAATGTGACAAACTTTGCCTGGTTCAAATAGCTTTCAGCATAAAACGTATCATTGATAAAATTTTGTTCATGTAACTTTCCAAGAACCTCATTAATAATGTCGTCATCGAATTCCAATTTTTCTAATTTTTCATAGACTTCCTTCGTCGAACGAAGCTTGAAGTTTAAAAAGTGCAATGCTTTTTGATAGGCTTGCTGAATACAATCATCCTGCTGAATTTCTTTAATTTGAACTTTTGTCAGTTCGGTTCCTTTAAATAAGGCATACTTTACAACTGTTGCCTCATCTACACCAAAGGCAAAAGCATCATTCAAATAAATATTGTAACGCCCTTTTTTCTTCTGCGCCTCAATTTTTGTAATGACCATATCCCACACTCCAATCTACTTAAAATATTTTAGCAAAATACACAGATGAATAAAAGTTTAACTCTCTAATCTACTTTCATATACGAAAAAGGCTCACTAATAGTGAGCCTTATTGAGTCAATTAATTAATCTTTATCCATCCCCATTGCGCGCATAATTGCTTTAGCAATTTCAACGATTGGAACAATTGAGAATGCTGAGCCAACTACAAACAACCATTGACCTGCTGTTAGAGTCGCTACATCAAATACGTTTGTTAACCCAGGAATTACCATTACGCTTAGAAGCATTACGGCCGATACTAGGATTGCATAGTTAAACATTTTGTTCTTGAACGCACCCACTTGACCAAGTGATTTGTACACAGACTTCACGTTGAACGCATGGAACAATTGGATTAAACCTAATGTTGCAAACGCCATTGTTTCCCCAACTGGGTTCCCCCAATTAGCGATATGAGTTGCATACCAGAATACAAATAATGTAATTCCGCCTTCGAAGAAACCTTGGTAGAAGATACTTGGTAACACACCGTTTGATAAGAAGTTCGAACTCTTACCGCGTGGTGGGTGATTCATAATATCCGCTTCCGCTTCTTCAAGACCTAAAGCAATCGCTGGGAACACGTCTGTTACTAAGTTGATCCATAAAATATGGATTGGTTCTAGAATGGACCAACCAGCCATTGTCGCAACAAACATTGTCATTACTTCACCGAAGTTTGCAGATAGCAAGTATTGAACAGCTTTTTGGATATTCGAGAATACTTTACGTCCTTCTTCAACAGCTACTACGATTGTTTCGAAGTTGTCATCGGCAAGTACCATATCTGAAGCGCCTTTAGAAACTTCAGTACCTGTAATCCCCATACCAACACCGATATCGGCTTGTTTAAGTGAAGGAGCATCGTTAACTCCATCCCCAGTCATCGAAACAACTTTACCATTCTTTTGCCAAGCCTTTACGATACGAACTTTATGTTCTGGAGATACACGAGCGTATACAGAGTAAGTTTCAACAGTACGCTCTAATTCTTCATCAGAAATATCGTTTAATTCGCTGCCTGTTAATACTCCGTCTTCTTGATCTGGACGAAGGATGCCTAAACGTTTTGCAATCGCTTGGGCTGTATCACGGTGGTCCCCAGTAATCATAATTGTACGAATACCAGCTGATTGCGCTACTTTAATCGCAGCAGCTGCTTCTTTACGTTCTGGGTCAATCATCCCCACTAAACCAGCAAAGATTAAATCATGTTCAATTGAATCTGTGTCGATGGTTTCAGGAAGAGTATCAATCACTTTATATGCCATCGCTAACACACGAAGAGCTTGAGTAGCCATTTCTTTGTTTAATTTCATTAATATTGTACGGTCATCTTCAGTGAATACAGAAACTTCACCATGTTTTTCAATCTTAGTCACACGGTCTAGTAACATATCTGGAGCACCTTTTGTTGCAACCAAATATTTACCATCTTCTAATTGATGAATTGTCGTCATTAATTTACGAGTTGAGTCAAACGGAACTTCTGCAATACGAGGAATGTTTACTAACTCTTCACGTACATCATAGTTTTTATCAAGACCGTATTGAACCATTGCTGTTTCAGTTGGATCCCCTAATAATGAATTGTCTTGAGAAATCTTTGTGTCATTAGCTAAATTCATTACACGAAGCGCCATGTTGTCCTTAGAAATTTCTTCTGACGCATCATGAATTTCGTTGTCATAAACCATTTTTTCAACCGTCATTTGGTTGAGTGTCAACGTTCCTGTTTTATCGGAGCAGATAATTTCAACTCCACCTAATGTTTCAACCGCTGGCAATTTACGAACAAGCGCGTTACGTTGCGCCATTTTTTGAGTTCCTAATGCAAGGATAATTGTAGAAATCGCTGGTAACCCTTCTGGAATTGCAGCAACGGCAATCGCAATCGCTGTTAATAACATATGAGTCCATTCATTTCCTCTAAGCATCCCTACTACGAAGATAATAACAGCAATCACTAAAATCATGATTGTTAGCCATTTACCAAGAGCATCTTGATTTTCTTGAAGTGGTGTTTTACCTTCTTCAGTGTTTGCTAACATATTAGCGATTTTACCAACTTCTGTATTCATACCAGTACTTGTAACCACACCAACAGCACGGCCGTAAGTTACGTTTGTACTTGAGAACGCCATATTTGTACGATCTCCAATTCCTACTTCATCGCCTGTAGGAATCACTAAGTCTTTATCAACAGGAACAGATTCCCCTGTTAAAGCAGACTCTTCAATTTTCACAGTGTTTACTTCGAATAAACGCATATCCGCTGGCACGACATCCCCAGCTTCAAGGATAACGATGTCTCCGACTACGATATCTTCCCCTTTAACGTGTTCCACATGTCCATCACGTAAAACACTTGCTACAGGTGAAGCCATTTTCTTCAACGCTTCGATAGCTTCTTCAGCTTTTGATTCTTGGAATACCCCTAGAATAGCATTCAGTAAGACAACTGCTAAAATGATAACGGCATCTGTCGGATCTGGTTCACCACTATGAGCAAACATCGAAACAACCGCAGCGACTAAAAGCACTAAAATCATGAAATCTTTAAATTGATCCACAAATTTTTCTAAAAGTGATTTTTTCTTACCTTCCTGTAATGTGTTTGCGCCGTATTTTTCAAGTCTAGAAGCAACTTCTTGTGAACTTAATCCAGCAGGGCTAGATTGAACTTCGTTAAAAACTTCCTCCACTGACTGTAAATATACGGGTTTTGTTTGTTGTTCCAACAAAATACACTCCTTTTCTTTTTCTATAAAAAGAGAGACTTATGCCCATCATCCTTTTGATAATAAACATAAGTCTCACTGTTCAAGATAATACCAGCGAGAATTCGCTTGCTGTTGATATTATCGCAACGATTGGTTGCCAGTTACTCCCTTATAGAGATCGATTATTGTTGTAGTTACTATACCAAATAAGTGTGAGATTTGCAAATTTTTTAGATAAATTGTTAACCTTTCTTTTTACCTAAATTTCGCGGATTTTAGCCAAATCCAACCGTTCCAATGCCGGTGCATTTTTCGAGATAAAGTAATCATCAAGCACTTTAGCTTTCAGATTCATCGCTTGTAACTTTTCATCCATCATCGGCGTTTTCTTAAACACCCATTGCGTCCCATGAAGGATTCCTTCACTGACACCTGATGTCAGAAGCCACTTCTTAGCACGCTTACTTTTTTCGATATATTTTTCAACCATTTCTTTACGATGCTTCGCGAACATTCCATTTTCAATGAAGAGCGTAAAGGTTTTTTGCATCATCACGTTTGAATCGTAATCCATCCACTGCTTGTGCATTGAAAAAGTTTCTACCAATTCTTTGGGCAAGACAACAATCCCTATTTTCAAGGCTGAAAACAAAATAGATGAAAAGGATTTTACATAAATAACTCGTCCATCCATATCGTAATAATGAAGTGGTGTTGCATTCCCCTCTACAAAGTCTGCCATATAATCATCTTCAATAATATATACAGAGTAACGTCTCGCCAGTTCTACAATTTTTTTCTTGGTGCCTTCGCTGTAACTTCCACCTAGCGGATTATGAAACCTAGAAATCGTATAGAATAGTGAAAACTCTCCACTCGCGAATAATTTTTCTAATCGGTCTAAATCAATTTCACCATCCATCTGCCGTTCAATTGTTGCGTACGGAATGTTCAAATGCTTCACCAATTCATTCATTCGTGCATAAGTCGGTTGTTCGAGCAACACCTTTTTCCCTTGAATCAGCTGTAACAAAATATAGAGCGCTTGTTGAGTTCCAGTCGTGATGACCAATTGTTCCTTTGCAGCATACACCCCATACTCTTCTAAAATAGGCATTAACGCCTGAATCAATTCATCCATCCCAGAAGCTTGCTCTTTTTTAGTTAGTTTTAGATCATGCGCACTAGCAAGCGATTGATTAAAGCAGATACGCAAGTCCTCAATCGGAAGTTGAGAATAGTCTTCCTCGGATTCTTCCAATTTCTTTGCTTCTGAATTCTTTAATACATAATAGCCACTTTTTTCGACTGCATAAATAAAACTTTCATCTTTTAGACTACGCAAGGCTCGTTGTACCGTATCCTTATTAACCCCGTATCGAGAAACTAATTCTCGAATTGAGGGAAGTTTATCTCCTTTTTGAAGATTCCCAATTAATATTTCCTCTTTTAATAACTGAGCTAATTGCTGGTATTGATACATGACACACCTCCACTGTACCGGTACAGTTTGTTTTCATCCCTATTGTATCCTCACCTGTCCCGTTTTACAATACAGATACATTGAAACTCGAGGAATAGATATGAAAAAAATATTAATCGCAAACGACTTGCCAGGAATTGGCAAAGTTGCACTCGCACCCGCTATCCCGATTTTCGCTTGTTGTCAGATTGAAACGATTCTACTGCCTACAGTACTTCTTTCATCTCATACAGGCGGATTCAAAAATATCGCGGTTGCGGAGCAAACAGAATTTATGAGGCAGTCCCTTTACCAATGGGAGCATCTGGAATTAAAACCGGATGCTGTTTTGACAGGATACTTCCGAAACACAGAACAAATTGAATTAATGGTCGATACCATTGAAAAACTGCCAGAGTCTACGAAAATTTTTATCGATCCAATCATGGGGGATAACGGAAAACTGTATAGCGGATTTACACAAGAACATGTTGAAGCCATGAGAAAACTCATTCAAAAAGCTGATGTGATTTATCCCAATATTACAGAGGCGTGTCTTTTGACAGATACGCCCTATCCAAAAGGAAAAATCATGATGGACTTTACAAGAGAGTTAGCTAAGAAACTAGCCGAACTTGGGCCAGCGTCCATCATTATTACTGGATGTCCTGATAATGAGAAAGTTACAGGCGTTCAGCTATATTATAAAGAATCGGATTCATTTTTTGATTTTTATACAGCAAAATACCCGCATCATTTTTACGGTACAGGTGATACACTAGCCGCTCTAACAACTGCGTGCATCCTTCAAGACATGACCGTGGAAGAAGCCCTATCGTTCACACTTAAATTCATCGACGAAGTGCTTCAACTGAGCAGCCAACAACCTGAACGAATTCCATTTGGTCTTCCAATCGAGAAAAAACTTGGAATGCTAACCACAAAATTTACTACTGAGGTGTCATTATGAAAAATACAGATTTAAGAGATTTAGTTCAAACAAGCTTATTCGCAGCTTTAATTTTTTTAGGTATAAGTGTCTTTAGAATTCAAATACCATTTTCCACACAATTCGTTCATTTTGGGAATGCACTTGTTGTTGTGGGATGTTTATTATTTGGAACAAAACAAGGAGCCTTCGCTGCAACCATCGGGCTTGGAGTCTTTGATATCTTAAATGGTTATGCTGCCGTTGTCTGGGAAACCATTCTTGAATCATTAATTGTCTGCTTAGTCATCCATCTTGTTTACGAAAGAGCATTAAAGAAAGATGACAAAATTAGAAACATCATCTTAATTGGTGTTTTAGCAGCCCTCACAAAAATAATTGTGAATATTATTAAATATACATTTTTACGTGGAGTGATCGTCGGAGGTCTCGCCTTAGCCCCAGCCTTTATTCAAGCCATCAATAAGATTACAGGGACTTTCGGTTCAGCGGCCCTTACTATTATCGCAGTTCCAATCATATATCCACTTTTTAAAGAAGCCTTAAAACGTGTAAAAAGATAAACAAAACAGCTATTACGAACTCAATCGTAATAGCTGTTTCTTTTTTATAACCACAGAGGAGTATTAGAAATATATAGATTCTCCTGTCAGCGGTCTAATAAATAATTAGCAATAATTTTTAACGCTGACTCTATACTATCATTAACTTCTTTTCTTGTCTCAAAGTCATCATCCCAATAATAGATGTCCGACAACCCTCCATGAGGCGGAAATAACGACTTGTACACATCTAACTTTTCTCTTTCATCAAGAATTCCATTTGCATCTAGAAATCCCTTTAAATTCATCAAAGTTTTAATTTGTGGATTCACATCTTCTATTTGATATTGGTTAATTATTTCCAATAAATGATCAATTGCATTAATTCCTCCTTCTGACATCGCTATTCTCCCTTGATTACTTTTCTCTATTTTACCATAGTAAACTTCTCTTTTTCACCATGGAAGAAGGTTACCAGAAAAAGTCTAAGCACCATTTCCCTTTCCGCGACAGAAGGTTACTAGAAAAAGTGAAAATCAAATAAAACTCCTCGGAGTTATTGTGGCAATAGTAGGGAATCATAACCAATGTGAATTAGGGAGAGTTGCGATGATTCGCTACTCTCCCTTTGAAGCTTGGTAGGTTTGAGATGTTAGGCTCAAACCGGTATCCTACTATTCTTGCCACAATAACAACTCCGAAGGAGTTTTATTGATTTTTATATACCTTTTTCTAGTAACCTTCTGGATTTTTCTTTTGCCAGTTCCATGAGTCGCGAACCATATCGTTCAAGTTCTTTTCTGCTACCCATCCTAGAACTTGTTTCGCTTTAGACGCATCTGCATAACAAGTTGCGATATCTCCTGCACGGCGAGGTGCAATTTTATAAGGGATATCCACTCCATTTTCTGAGATAAATGCTTTTACTAAATCTAACACACTGTATCCAATACCAGTTCCTAAATTAAAGACTTTTGCACCTTTTTGAGCCGCATTGTTTTTAACTGCAAGTACGTGCCCACGAGCTAAATCAACAACGTGGATGTAATCACGAACTCCAGTCCCATCATGTGTATCGTAGTCGTCACCAAATACACTTAAGAATTCGCGTTTACCAACAGCCACTTGAGTGATGTATGGCATTAAGTTGTTTGGAATTCCGTTTGGAGCTTCTCCAATCAATCCACTTTCATGCGCTCCGATTGGGTTGAAGTAACGTAAGTTTGTGACAGACCAGTCGCTATCTGAGAAAGCAACATCATTTAAGATTTGTTCAAGCATCACTTTTGTATAACCATAAGGGTTTGTTGCGCTTGTTGGCATTTCTTCTTTAAAAGGAACCACGTTGTTCATACCATATACAGTTGCACTTGAGCTGAACACGATATCCTTCACGTTAAATTGACGCATTACGTCTAATAACACTAATGTTCCTGTGATGTTGTTGTGATAGTATTCTAAAGGTTTTTCAACAGACTCTCCCACAGCCTTGAACCCTGCAAAATGAATCACTGAATCGATGTTTTCTTTTTCAAAAACTGTTACTAGGAAATCACGATCAAGAATGTCTCCTTCATATAGCGGGAAATCTTTTCCTGTGATTGTTTTTAAACGGTTCAATACTTCTGGTGAGCTATTTGAAAAGTTGTCGACAATAACAACGTCAAATCCAGCTTTGTCTAATTCGATTACTGTATGAGAACCGATATATCCTGCTCCACCTGTTACTAAAATTGCCATGTTTACTTCCTCCCCTTAGTTCAACACGTCTTCTGCGTGATCTTTTTGTAACGTTAAAATACGTGGACCATCTTTTGTAATGGCTAATGTATGTTCGAATTGGCAGCTTAACCCACCATCTAATGTATGAGCAGTCCACCCATTACTTTCCATTTCCGCTTTCCAAGTTCCAGTATTCACCATTGGTTCAATGGTAATAACCATTCCTTCTTTTAAGCGAAGACCTTTTCCTGGTTCACCGTAGTGAGGTACTGCTGGGCTTTCGTGAATCGTTGGCCCAATTCCATGTCCGATAAAATCACGAACAACAGATAATCCTTCACTTTCTACATAAGTTTGGATTGCGTGTCCAATATCTCCAATACGATTTCCAACTTTTGCTTGTTGAATTCCTAAGTATAAAGCTTTCTTTGTCACTTCATATAAGTGGTCAATTTCTGGAGTGCTTTCGCCAACAATGTAGCTCCAACATGAATCTGATAGGGCTCCTTTTAACTCTACACAGAAGTCTACTTTTACTAAGTCGCCTGATTTTAATGGCTTGCGACGTGGAAAACCGTGACAAATCTCATCATTGATACTTTGACACGTTGCGTATTTATACCCTTCATAGCCAATTTGAGGAGCAGATCCGCCTGCTTCTTCAATTTTTCTTTGGACAAATTGATCGATATCCCAAGTAGTGACACCAGGTTTAATAAAATCACGAAGTTGAACATGAATTGAAGCTAAAAGCGCTCCAGATTCTTCCATTGCATCAATTTCGCGTTTTGATTTTAATGTAATCATGAAATAAACTCATCCTTTCTAACAAAGGCAATTATAGCATATAAAATAAAATAAAGAATAGTTATTTAAACAAGTTTTAACTAGATGTACAACTAAATCTTCCAACCCAACTTTTCCACTAAAATTTTTTCGTTTCAAACTACTGAAAGCCTCTAACAAAAAAACACCGCCTCATTGCGGCGATGTCTTAAATGAATTATTGTGGTGTTCTAGAACCTCTACCTGGCGGGAATGGTCTAGGTGTAATACTTGTTGTTGTCTCAGTTGAAGGATCTTCAGCTACAGGAGAAGCAGTCGTTGGTGCTTCTGTTGTTGGAGCCTCAGTAGTTTGTACTGTAGTAGTTGTTTCTGCAGTTGTTGTTTCTGCAGTTGTTGTTTCAACAGTAACTTCTTCATCTGATTCTGAGGATGCAGTTTCTGTTGTTGCTTCGACTAATACGTTCTCTCTAATATAACCAATATATTTATAACAACTTTCTTCCTGCGTGAATTCTGATGCAGAAATAGTTGCGCTTGTAGCCAAAGCTCCAGATAATACTAATCCGATTGTTAATACTATATTTTTATGTTTTTTATTAGAAAACACAAAATATCCTGCACTAGTCAACACGAGCACCCCTAAAGTCATAAAAATGACATTAGAATTCGTTCCTGTATTTGGTAATGTTGCAGGTAATTGACATGCCCCTTTATCATATGCATAAACAAGCAAAATACGATCCTGGTTTCCTAACTCCGTAAACTCGCCTTTTTGGATATTTGCTTTTTGAATCTCTGTAAGATTCGAGAAGTTTACTTTTTGAATTTCTTCTGCAAAAACATTGTTCGTGAAATATCCAAACCAGCCTAACAACAGTGCAACAATGAATAAAAATTTCATTTTTTTCAACGCAAATCAGCTCCTTAAAATTCATCACAATAATTATACATCTTTTCTTCATAAAGTTCAATATTTATTATTTTTGTATGAATTTTGTTTGAATTGTTTTTCGGATATTAACGCTTATAAAAAGCCTTTAATCCTAAGATTAAAGGCTTTTTACAAAATATTTTCTGAATCAAATTAATCCAATTCAATTTGACCTGTATAGAGTTTGTAGTAAACACCATGTTTTTCCATTAAACTTTCATGGTCTCCGCGTTCGATAATCTCACCGTGATCCATTACCATAATCACGTCCGAATTACGAATCGTAGATAAACGGTGCGCAATTACAAATGAAGTACGGCCTTCCATCAATTGGTCCATACCACGTGAAATTAGCGCTTCAGTATGGCTATCGATTGAGCTTGTTGCTTCATCTAGAATCAATACTTTAGGGTTAGCAACGGCAGCACGTGCAATCGCAAGTAATTGACGTTGACCTTGAGACAAGCCTTCGCCATCCCCTGTAATTTCTGTTTGATATCCTTGAGGCAGACGTTTGATAAAGCTGTGGGCATTGGCTAATTTCGCCGCTTTAATCACTTCATCATCCGTCGCGTCTAAATTACCGTAGCGAATATTATCCGCAATAGTACCCGTAAATAAATGCGTATCTTGCAACACGATAGAAATTGTCTTACGTAAGTCATCTTTCTTAATCTTTGTTACTGGAATCTCATCAAATGTAATCACACCAGAATCAATCTCATAGAAACGGTTGATTAAGTTCGTAATAGTCGTTTTACCAGCACCAGTCGCCCCTACAAAGGCTACCTTCAATCCTGGTTCAGCCCAAACATTGATATCTTTTAAGATACGCACTCCTGGAACATATCCAAAGTCAACATTGTGTAGTTGAATATTTCCGACAACCGGAATACGTTTGTCGCCATCCACCCAGTACCATTGATTTGGATCTCGTTGGTCCAAAGTAACAGTTCCTTCGTCGACTTCAGGTTCTTCACGAAGGATGGCAAAGATACGTTCTGCCCCGGCCATCGCACTAAGAAGTACGTTCATTTGTTGAGACATTTGACCAAGTGGTTGTGCGAAAGTTCTTGAGAATTGTAGGAATGAGGCAAGTCCTCCAATATCCATCGCGTTAATAATCACTAAGTATCCCCCAACTGCTGCAGTAATCGCATAGTTCACATAACTGATGTTCCCTAAGATTGGGAACATGATACTTGAATAGAATTGTGCGTTATTGGCAGCTTCTTGAAGTTCAATGTTGAGTTTATTGAATTCATCAAGCACTTTATGCTCGTGGTTAAATACTTTAACGACTTTTTGCCCTTCAATATGCTCTTCCACGAATCCATTCACTTGTCCAAGAATCGCTTGTTGCGCAGCGAATTGTTTTCCTGACTTCGCCCCTAGTTGTTTCACAATTTGGAACATCAAGAATACCATCGCAATCAGAAGCACTGTTAAGATTGGTGAAAGGATGACCATCATCACAAACGTCAATACTAATTGAAGCGTTGAACTGATAATCATTAACATACTGTTGTTAAAAGCATTTTGAATATTTTCAAAGTCGTTTGTAAATCGAGACATTAAGTCCCCATGCTTATTCGTATCAAAGAAACGAATTGGCAATCCTTGAATATGATTGAATAAATCTGAACGCATTTTCTCGATGGTATTTTGTCCAACTGTGACCATTAAACGCGCAGAGAAGTAGCTGGCTGTTGCTCCAAGCACATAAACAATCGCGATAAAACCAAGCATTTTCGCCAATCCTGCTAAATCCCCTGTTTCAATAAAATCATTGATTAATGGACGAATCGCATACGTTCCGATAATTCCAGAAGCACTTGAAATGATTAAGCAGACCACAACAACTGCAAGAGTCATCTTACTCTTCCATAAATACCCCCATAAGTCTGCCAAAGTTTGCTTCATGTTTTCTGGACGTTTTGGCCCTTTAATTTTACTCATCTCCTTTGGCTCCTTTCATTTGGGTTTCATAAATATCACGATACAAGTCGTTTGTTTCCATTAACTCTTCGTGAGTTCCTAGTCCGTTTACTTTACCATCATCTAACACAAGAATATTGTCTGCTCCTTGAATAGATGAAATACGTTGGGCAATAATGATGACCGTTGTATCTGGTAAATGGTTGAAGAACGCTTCACGGATTTTCGAGTCAGTCGCTGTATCAACCGCTGATGTTGAATCGTCTAAGATTAACACGGCTGGTTTACGTAGCATTGCACGTGCAATTGTAAGACGTTGTTTTTGTCCACCAGAGAAGTTTGAACCACCTTGTTCTACACGAGTATCATAGCCATCTGGCATTTCCATAATAAAATCATGAGCTTGTGCATGTTTAGCCGCTTGAATCATCTCTTCTTCTGTAGCATCTGGATTTCCCCACAAGAGGTTCTCACGAATCGTTCCAGAGAATAAAGTGTTCTTTTGTAATACCATTGATACATTTTGACGAAGGTCTGCAAAACGATACTCGCGAACATCATGTCCGCCCACGCGAACAGTCCCTGCTGTAGTGTCATAGAGTCGAGGAATCAACTGTACAAGAGAAGATTTTCCAGAACCGGTTGGCCCGATAATTCCAAATACTTCACCTGGTTTAATCTTGAAGTTGATGTTGCTTAACACTTCTTCATCTTGTTGTTTTCCATATGAGAAATGAACATGGTCGAACTCCACTTCACCATAAACTTTATCAACCGTAATTGGGTATTCTGGTTCTTCCACATCGATGTTTGTATCCAATACTTCGAAGATACGATCCATAGAAGCTTTTGTCATTGTCAACATCACGAAAACGAATGAAATCATCATGAGGGACATCAAGATTTGTGTGATATAAGAAATGAAACTGATAAGGTCTCCTGTTGTCATCGTTCCACTGATAACAAGACCACCCCCAAACCACATCACAGCAATTGTTACCGCATAAATCGTTAACTGCATGATTGGGTTATTCCACATTACGACATACATCGCATGTAAGGCACGTTCTCTAAATGTAGAGTTTTCTTTACCGAATTTTTTCTTCTCAAAGGTTTCACGTACGAATGATTTTACAACGCGAATTCCGATAAAGTTTTCTTGTAGTGTACGGTTAATGCCGTCTGTTGCTTGTTGTAATTTTCTAAAGCGAGGAAAGGCTGTAGAAATGATAAGGGCTAGCGATAACACTAAGATTGGTACAGCGACCATGAAGACAAGTGATAATTGCGCATTAATGCTTACTGCAAAGAAGATAGCGAAGATAAACATCATTGGCGCACGCGCTAAAATACGCATAGTCATAATGGCAGTATTTTGAATGTTGTTCACGTCACTTGTCATACGCGTAATCAAAGAAGCATTTGAGAAGTGATCGATGTTTTTAAATGAGAAAGCCTGAATTTTCTTCATTTCAGCAGAACGTAACTCTGCGGCAACTCCAGTCCCCGCAATCGATGCAAATTTCGCACCAAGAACTCCAGCTGAAAGAGATACAATCGCTACAAGAATCATAACGAACCCTTGTTGCATAATAAAGCCTAAGTCTTTATTTGGAATCCCTTCGTCGATAATTTGCTTCATAATAATCGGTTGCGCTACTTCACAGAGCACCTCGATTAAAATGGCAAAAAACGCTAAGAAAGGATATTTTTTATACTTACTAAAAAACGGAAGAATCTGTTTTAGCATTTTTTCACTCCTTTTTATGATTTTTGATAATAAAAAACTGCCTCTGGGCACACGCCAAAGACAAGCATTCTGTTAAGAATTACTAAAATAAGTTTATCAAGCTTTGACTAGGTTTTCAAATGAAATCCTTTATTTTTTAACCGAATTTTCATTTTATTTTAAGGGAATTCTTTCTTTTTAAAAAAACAAAAATAGAATCTCCAATCGAATGTTTTTCATAGATAGTAGCTCAGTGTTTTGTGTTTGCACCGCGATTTATGGTACAATGAGCCAAACGAAATTTTAGAAAGCGAGGGACTCAAGTGTCCACAATCCAATACATTAGTACACGAGACACAAACAATCGCGTGACCGCTTCTCAAGCCATTCTAAAAGGAATCGCTGAAGACGGCGGATTATACGTACCAACTACCCTCCCAGAAGTGACTTTGGACTGGGAAGTGTTAAAAAATCAAAGCTATCAAGAAATTGCCATTGAAATTTTATCTGCATTTTTAACAGATTTTACAAAAGAAGAAATCACAGCCTGCGTACATTCAGCATATGATACAACGTTTGATACTAAAGAAATCGCACCTGTGAAAAAAGTTGGCGACCGTCACTTTATGGAACTCTTCCACGGAAGAACTATCGCCTTCAAGGATATGGCACTATCCATCTTGCCATACTTACTTACAACTTCCGCTAAGAAAAACAAATCTGACAAAGAAATCGTGATTCTAACAGCGACATCTGGAGACACTGGGAAAGCTGCTCTTGCAGGATTTGCGGATGTACCTCACACAAACATCATCGTCTTCTATCCAAAAGGCGGCGTAAGTACCATCCAAGAACGCCAAATGGTCACACAAGCAGGCGACAACACATTTGTCTACGGTGTAGAAGGAAACTTCGATGACGCACAAACAAAAGTCAAGGAGTTATTTGCGGATAAAGAGTTAAACGCAACACTTGCAGAAAAAGGATTCCAATTCTCTTCTGCTAACTCGATTAATATCGGACGTCTTTGCCCACAAATCGTGTACTACGTATTCGCGTATGCACAATTAGTCAAAGACGGCACTCTAGCAATTGGCGCCCCAATGAACGTTGTGGTGCCAACTGGTAACTTCGGTAACATCCTAGCAGCCTACTACGCAAAAGGAATCGGTGTGCCAATCAATAAACTCATCTGCGCTTCAAATGAAAACGATGTGCTTGTTGATTTCTTCCAAACAGGAACATACAACCGACTTCGCGAATTTAAATTAACAAGTTCTCCAAGTATGGATATTCTTGTTTCAAGTAACCTTGAGCGTTTCGTCTTCGAATTAACAGGACGAAGCTCAGACAAAACAAATGCACTAATGACTTCCCTAAAAGAAAGCGGAAGCTACTCTGTTCCAAATACAGATACGGCTCTCTTCAAACAATTTTACGGAAATCGTGCAAGCCAAGAAGAAACCGCTCAAACGATTCATGATGTATTTAAGAGTGAGCATTACTTATTAGATCCACACACTGCGGTCGCGGATGCTGTGTATGCGAAATATAAGAAAGAAACAGGAGACGCCACTCCTACTGTGGTGGTATCGACTGCTAGTCCATACAAATTCCCACAAAGCGTACTTTCAGCACTAGACGTGGATACGAATCAATCCGACGCAGAACTGATGAACGCGATTCAACAAGAAAGCGGCATTGCCATTCCAACAGCTGTAACAAGTGTATTGGATGCGCCAATCCGTCATACAAAAGTTCTTTCAATCGAAGGCATGAAACAATCTGTCCTAGATTCATTAAACATTCAATAAAACAAATAAAGACAAGAAAAAGTCGAATCGACTATTTCTTGTCTTCTTTTTTACCCTTCTGTTAAGAACCCTTGTGCTTTAAGAACATCGAGCATTTCAGCTCGTTTCGCACCAAGCGTATGGTATTTTGTAGACACTTGTTTTGTAAAGGCATCTACTCGACGATTAGCATCGCGAAGGTCGTAGTACTTTGTAACAGTCGCATCATACTCTTTTAACTCTTCTAGTGGATTCTCAAGCTCACGATATCCATTTTCCATATGAATCACTTCTTTTGGAAGGCGTGGTTTTAATTGAGGCTCTTGATTTGGCCATCCCACAGCTAAACCGATTGCTGGGTAAGTGTATTTTGGTAAATTTAACAATTCAACGACTTTAGCTGTATCGTTGAAAAAACTACCTAGATAAACTGTCCCCATCCCTAAAGATTCTGCCGCAACAACAACATTCTGAGCTGCAATCACTGCATCTGTTAACCCCGATACGAAACGGTCTGCGCTACCTTGAACTCCAACTTCTTGTCCTAAGGCTTTTGCAATTTCAGTATTACGTCTTTGATCCACCACAAATACGAATAAATGTCCGCTAGTAGCCACATAAGATTGTCCACTCACGGCAGCTAATTCCTTCTTCAACTCTGGATTTGTCACACTAATAATCGAATAAGCTTGCAAGTACATACTTGAAGCTGTTCTTTGCGCCACTTCTACTAGTAAATCCACTTCTTCTTTTGTCAATGTTTGGTCTTTAAACGCACGAATCGTACGGTGATTTAATTGTGTTTTGATGGTTTCATTCATTTTGATGGCTCCTTTGTATCAAAAAAAGAGTCGACTGCTCAACTCTTTTTGGTTTTTAGAAATATTGTTTGCCTGTTTCGAGGGCTTCTTTATCCATAATCACTTCGCCATATTCTTGCAACACTTCCCATGAAATTCTTGAGAACTCTGCATACTCACGAATAAGCGCCATTTTCGCAGCGACTTCCTCTGGTTTTTTCACTGGATGGAAAACATGTAAGAAGTAATGTCCACTATAGCGATATAGAACAGATTGTTCAAACTCTCCTGCTGTTTCTTTTGCCATTGAAACAAAGTCTTCGAAGTCTTCAAAGACAACTGTCACATCGATTGGTTTCAATGTTGAAGATTTATCTTCCGTATTAATGACTGGTTTTGGAGAAATTTTTCCTTCTTCTTTATCCTCTTTACGCTTCTTCCCAATACGGTCTGTTAGAGAATGTTGAATCGTATCGACGATATTGCGCACCATACGCTCGTCTGTCGATTCATCTCCCATGTCCACAATACGTGTCACATAGAGTTCTAGGCCATCTGGATTTGGCATGATTTGAAAACTCAATCCGTCTGAATCTTCGAATTGATTCAAGACGCCCATCTCCTCTAAAATACTATGGAAAAAGCTTTCGATTTCGCCTGGATTTCCAAGTAATTCAGGTATTGATGTACCACGGTCGATGAGATCTTGGTTCTCGATACGTAACAAGAATGTATCGTCGTTAATGCGTTCCATTTCCATAATATTCACCCCTTTTTACCTTATCTATCTATTCTAGACCAAACCTGAAAAAAATAAAAGAAATACGATTGGAAGACTAATACAAATTGGTTTGTGCTTTGTGTTTGTTGAAAAACAGCTTGAGATGGGGCAAATTGAACTTGCGTTCAAATATACTAAAAAAAGATTACTGCGAATTCCTTGCGGATTCTCTTTATAATCGCTGTTACGGGGCACCGGTGTAAGCCTTGGTCTTACACCTTCGAAGCTTCAAACGCGGAGTATGGAACAAGTTCCTACTCCGCGTGATTCTTCTTCGATGCGATTCCCCGTTACTACGATTATAAAATCCGCAAGATTCTTCGTAATCTTTTTTTATTTATTCTGTTCAATTTGACCCCATACCAAGCTGATTGAAAAGGTGCTAAAACCTTCGTATTTCTTATTTTTGGAAGGGTGAATAGTATGGAATTGGGCGCGAAACGACGATACTTTTTTCTTTTATTTATAAGGCTTAGGCTTTGCGGAGGGTGAGGCCGAATTGTCTTATTCGGATATGTTGGATGCTAAAGGCTAGTGCTAAATACAAGACTCCGAATAAGAGGACCATTCCTAGATTCATGGCGTAGCTTGAGAATTCTAGTGATGGGTTTTTGGTTGCCGTCATGACATAATACACTGGAAAGAATTTCGCAATGCTAATAGCTACTGGATTGAGCAACTCTAACGGTATGAACATCCCTGAAATAAAGGAGATGCCCATCCCCACTACTGTACTTGCTGCAGAATACCCATACGTGTTATCCCCGATAATCACCGAGCAAAGAAAGGCCAGAGCGTAGGCGGTTAGTGCCATCGCAAAAGTGAGCATTAACGCCTTTGGAGCCCCCGCACTAACATAAAAGCTTGTTGCTACAATGGCCACGAATAGTAAGTTGACTCCGACGATAATTCCAACGACCGTTAAGCCACCGAGGAATTTTTCAATCGTCACTTGGTTTACACTCTTCATACCGATGATGATTCGTTTCGCGACTTCATCCTTTTCAAGTAAGGCAAAGATTAAACCAAGTAAGAAAATAAATACTGAGATATAAACGAACGGTGTGTATGCAAAGTAGAATTTACCAAATTTTGCATAGTAATCGTCATCTTTAAGTGTGGTGTCTTTTGAAATGACACTCACTGATGCTTGCTCGCTTAAAATATTATTCATATTTTCAACGCTGAAGTTGCCTTGAGCTTTCAATACAACCGCATAGCGAATATACGAATTAACATACTCACGAAGGATATTTCCGTTCAGAGAATTTCCAATTTCCATAGTAACGGCTGACTCGCCATTATTGATTCTTTCAGCAACGTCCGACGGAATCCAAAGTGCACCATCCACATCATTTGCATACACAGCTTCTTTCATGCTGTTATCGCTAATGGTTGTGAGTGTAACTTTATGAGCCTTTTGAAGTGAGGCGACGAGTGCATTCATAATTTCGCTACTGCCATCTGATTCGTCTTTAATCATAACTTTATATTGTGTATCTTTGAAACCTGTGACTTCGTTGTTTCCTAGCACATGAGAAAGGCCATTTGCCATAAAGATGACTAGGAAAATAATCGCATATGATTTTAATCGATAAGCAAGTTTTAGAAAATATTTATAGACTATCATAACGTGTTCTCCTTAATCTCCATAGTGCACATCCTAGAAGTGCTAGTGTGTAGATGCCAAGTAAAAGGTAAATTCTGCTGAGATCTGCACTTCCTACGAGGCGGTTTAATTGATAAAATCCTGTAACCATTAATGCGACTGGATTAAATTGGTTAAATCCTGGCATAAAGGTATTGGCAAATCCTCTTATGGCTGTCCCCATCATTCCAGCGAGTGCTGAAAGGACGAGATTTATGATTAACGAAAACATAATTCTTCCCTGTATTGTTAGTTTTTGATTAGTTCCAATAAGAAGCCCTGTAGCAATACCAAACACATTTCCTAGCAATATGAGAAGAAGACTACCCGCCCAATCTGCGAATAGATTAATTTTCAATACTTGTGTCATATAGACAAGTAAAATAGCGTTTGAAGCGATATTGAGTAACAAGCCAATCATAAAGCAGTTGATTATGAGTTTGCCTTTGCTAAATGGGCTACCCATAATCCGGCGCCCAATTGGCGATAAGTTTCCGTTTAAGTACGCTGCACAAACGACACCGGTAAACAACGAGTACATCGTGAAGCTGGCAATCGCTGTGTAAAACAACATCGTTCCTTGACTGACATCAGTCGTTTCCTGGGTTACCCAACTCTTGTTAAAGTCGATGGTTGCTGCGCCTTGCCTCAAACTTTGAACTTGTTTAATTTGTGTCACTACATTTTTCAAAACACTTTGGGGAACCCCCGATGATTTGCTTACGAATACATCTAAGTTATTGTCAACGAATCCGTCAGCTTTATCATCTGTTACGAGTTCTTTCCCAGCCTCCTGAGAATCAACATCAATAATTTCAAAATAGTCTCCCGCTTGTTCAAATACATAATGATACGGATTATCTGTTTTCATGGCTACACGAACTGTACCCATATCTTGATTCATAATCCCTGAAAAAGACACGAAATAGATTGAAACCAAGATAATCGGATAAAGTAACACCCAGAACGAGAATGAAAAATCTTTTAATGCGTCTTTTGATAAATAAGTAAATAATTTTAAGAATGTCTTCATGAATCTCGAAGTCCTTTCCCTGTATATGCAAGGAACACATCGTCTAAACTTGGTTGTTCACTGTATAAACGAACATAGCTCAAGTTCAATTCTTCAAGGGCGTTAGCCACGTGAAGCAAGTGATTCGTTCCCTGTTCGAAATTGAATTTCAGATGATCTTTATGTTGCTCTAAAACAAGAACGTGCGGAATTTGTTTTAAGCGAGCTACTTGTTCTTCTGTTGGAACTGTTGAAAGTTCTACTTGAATAATTTCAGAAGTTGCAATAGATTTTTTCAATTCTTGAGAAGTACCTGAAACAATACTCTTCCCTTTATCCATAATCACGATTCGGTCACTTAAACCATCTACTTCATCAAGGTAGTGAGTTGTATAAATAATCGTACTCCCTTGTTCATTAAGCTTACGAATTCCATCAAGAATAAAAGAGCGACTTTGCGTATCAACCGCCACAGTTGGTTCATCAAAGAAAATGAGACTTGGTTTATGTACGATTCCGCAGGCGATGTTCAAGCGGCGTTTCAACCCCCCACTCAATTTTTTTGGAACGAATTTCCGGAAATCTTGTAGTTCTACAAACTCAATTGCCTCTTGTACATATTGTTTTCGTTGCTTAGAATCTGAAATATATAAACCGCAGAAGAAATCAATATTTTCTTCTACAGTTAAATTATCTAAATACGCTAAATCCTGTGGAACAATCCCAATTTCGCGTCGTACTTTATTGGATAACGGAAACTTGCTTTCTCCTAGAACCGTTACTTCACCACTATTAAAGGTTAAAAATCCTAACATACTGTTAATCGCAGTTGTCTTTCCACATCCGTTTGGTCCAAGAAGCGCTAAAAGCTCTCCTTTACGAATTTCAATATCAAAATGATTTAATGCCATCAAGTCTTTGTATCGTTTTACAAGACTTTTTACTTGGATACTGTTTTCCATTTCTTCACCTCATTGATTGTTTTTACATTCTTAGTATATCCAGCATGCTTGTCACAAACTAGTGTCAAATGTCGTTAGTTTCATATGACATTTGTCATAAATGAGTAGATATTTCTCCCTATTTGGGCTACACTGAAAGAAAGAGCGTCGGAGGTGAGAGGTTTGCGGACTTTTTTAGAGAAATTAATGTTCTTTATTCTGATTAGTATGTATTTGATGGGACAACAAGTAGAGGTCTTTACAATCTTTCTAGGACTTTGTATTTTTATTTTCTCTCTATCCATGGAAGTTTTTGAAAATAGTTGGATACAACGCATTGCTTTGATAATTTCTGGTGCATTATGTATTGTCTTTCCTGAGTGTGTACTGTATATTTCAATTTTCATCATGCATGCCGTTCAACTGTTTGGACCCCCAGGAATTTTTACTGGAGTTCTCCTTCTACTACGTCCAAATCTATTAACATTACTACTAACCGTTATTGGAACATATCTTATTTTGCGTAGTAGCTATGATAAAAAATTCAGAATAAAGAGTCACCTTATCCAAGACGACTTGGAGCATGAACGATTGATTCTACTTCAAAGGCAGCAATTTAGCCAAGAAGAAACCTTAAAACAGATGGAGGTGGCTACTCTCAAAGAACGTAACCGTATTTCCCATGCCTTGCATGATCAAATTGGACATACGTTGAGTGCGTCGATTATGCAACTAGAAGCCCTACAAATTATCACTAATGAACCTGTTGTGGAGAAAAAATTGGAACAAGTTTCAGGAATTCTTCAAAGCGGAATGAACGAAATCCGTTCAACCATTCATAACCTTTATGATGACTCCTTCTTACTTTCTCAAAAGATGGATGAAATCCTTCATCCCCTTGAGAAGAAGGCGCAAGTCAATTATCAAAACACAATCTCTGATGAGATCCCCATCGGTTTGAAATACGATATCCTTACCATTTGTAAGGAAATGATTACGAACTTTATGAAGTATTCAAATGGAAATCAACTTCAATTGTTCTTATTAGAACAGAACAATTATTATACGATTCAATATAAAGATAACGGGAACAAAACTCATAATATAACCCCGGGAATGGGACTCACAATGATGAAAGAACTCGTAGAGAAACATAAAGGAGTTATGACACTACAAACTACAAACGGATATGACATCTTTATCCGTATTCCTAAACAGGAGGAGCCCCATGATTAAAACGATTCTTATCGACGATGACTTTTTAGTTTTGCAAGCCTTAGAAACCATTCTATCTGTTCAAGACCATATTGAAGTAGTAGGGACTGGAAACGACGGGCGTGATGCTGTTGAATTATATATTACTCATCAACCAGACCTCGTTTTGATGGATATTCGTATGGAACCAACTAGTGGAATTGAGGCAGCACATGAAATTTTAAAGGATTTTCCAAAAGCAAATATTTTATTCCTAACGACCTTCCAAGATGATGAGTATATTACCAAAGCACTTTCGATTGGTTGTAAGGGATATTTATTAAAACAACATATTAAAGGCATCCTGCCAGCCATCGAAGCAGTAATGAACGGGCAAATTGTTTATGATTCAACGATAGAAATGCCGGTGAAGAAAACATTTGAGAAGAAATCAAGCGCTCATTTAAGCGAACGTGAAAATGAACTGCTCTATCTAGTTGCAGAAGGCTTTAACAATAAAGAAATCGCTGAGAAAATGTATCTCAGCGAAGGAACCGTTAGAAATTACTTATCCGCTTTACTCGAAAAGTTAGAGTTAAGAGACCGTACACAACTGGCTGTGTATTACTATAAAGAATTATAAAAAGGAACTTCAATAGAAGTTCCTTTTTTGCAAGCAGTTCGCTTGTGAATGATTATTTCCATCTTTTTCCAAATAACTAATTCATTTTGCGCACAAAAAAAGCCCTGAATTCTCGGGACTAGTTTTCTTTAAAAGTTGACTAGACGTTGAGCCATATCTAATTCATATGCTCGTACTTCTCTTGATAAGAAACGACGAATTTCGTCTTCGTTATATCCCACTTGGAATCTCTTTTCATCTAACATAATTGGACGACGTAGTAATCCTGGATTGTTTTGGATTAATGAAAATAGTTGATTCAAAGGGACTTCATCTAAATCGATTTTTAACTCTTGAAAGGCTTTAGATCGAGTTGAAATAATCTCTTCGGTGCCATCTTCTGTCATACGCAAGATGTTTTTAATTTCATCGATTGTTAATGGTTCTGAAAAAATGTTTCTTTCGGTGTAATCAATGTTGTGCTCTTCTAACCAAGCTCGAGCTTTACGACATGATGTACAACTTGGTGAGGTATATAATGTAACCATTCGCTATGTCCTCCTTTAATATGATACTCTGGCTTTAATACGTGTATTATTATATATGATATATTAAAAAAAATCTATATGATTTTAGAAAAAATTTTTGATTTTCACAAACTTTTTGCAAAATTAATGAAAATTTTATTCTTTCAAAATAGTTTTCACTCGCTTTCATTCTGATAGAAACAGACTTTAGGAATTTGACTGTATTCACAATCACTGAAAAATATTATTTTTATTTTTCATGAAAATCCCTTCAAAATAAGGTATAATAAAACTACAAACTTTAAGGAGCACTACTATGTCTAAAAAAAGAATTTTCTCTGGCGTGCAGCCTTCTGCAATTCCAACCATTGGGAACTATATTGGAGCTATGAAAAACTTCGTGGCACTTCAAGATGAGTATGATTGTACTTACTGTATCGTAAACCAACATGCGATAACTGTTCCACAAGACCCAAAGAAATTAAAAGAGCAAACTCGTTCGCTTGCAGCACTTTACCTTGCGATTGGTTTGGATCCTGAAAAATCAACCATCTTCGTTCAATCGGAAGTTCCAGCACATGCACAAGCCGCATGGATCGTACAATGTAATGTCGGCGTTGGTGAATTAGAACGCATGACGCAATACAAAGATAAATCTCAAAAGCAACAATCCGTTTCGGCAGGGTTATTAACCTACCCTCCGCTAATGGTAGCTGATATCGTTTTATATAATGCTGAAGTGGTCCCTGTTGGAGAAGACCAAAAACAACATATGGAATTAACACGTGACTTCGTTGAACGCTTCAACAGTCGCTATGGAAATGGCAACCAATTACTTGTGATGCCAGAACCATTTATTCCAAAAGCAGGAGCTCGTGTCATGAGTCTTCAAACACCTACAAAAAAAATGAGTAAATCAGACGCAAACGTAAAAGAATACATCAGCATGCTTGATGAACCAGCTGTGATTCGTAAAAAGATTAAGAGCGCTGTTACTGATTCAAGTGGTGTGATTGAATTCGACCCAGTTGAAAAACCTGGCGTATCGAACCTATTAACCATCTTCTCTGCTTTCTCTGGTGAAAGTATTGAATCATTAGTGTCACGCTTCAAAGGCGTAGGTTATGGTCAATTTAAAGAAGAATTAGCCGATGCCATTATCGCAGTTATGGAACCAATTCAAGAGCGTTATTATGAGTTGTTGAAATCTGATAAATTGGATGAGATTTTGGATGAGGGTGCTAAGAAAGCAAATTACGTAGCGAATAAAACACTACGCAAGATGGAAAAGGCGGTAGGCTTAGTGAGATAAACTATTTTTTATAAATGAGATCCATTCTTCTAGAATGGGTCTTTTTTGATTATCTTTAAAACATCAGTTTTATTATTGAAAGAGTCATAGTGGGACACCGGTTCAAGCCTTAAGTCTTTCACCTTTGAAGCTTCAAAGGTGGAGTAAGGAAATCCTTCCTAACTCCACCTAATTCACATTCAATGTAATTCCCCACTATTCTTTCAATAAACTGATGTTTTTGGATAATCAAAAACCTTTCTATGAGATAAATCTACTAAAATAGTTTATCTCACACCGCAAAATGAAAAAGGCTAAATGATTACTTTCTAATTAAATTAGCGCGGCGAAATCGAACCTTATAAAGGCCGAGGGGCTCTTTTTCTTTATGTACAAGTGAACTTTTCTTAGTTTATCTCCCATTGCAAAGGAAAGTAGGCTATTTAACAATTCTTGATAGGATCCACCTAAACCTTATAACGTTTACGGGCATTCTTTTTGATTATCTTTAAAACATCAATTTTATTATTGAAAGAGTTATAGTGGGACACCGGTTCGAGCCTTATGTCTCTCACCTTTGAAGCTTCAAAGGTGGAGTAAGGAAATCATTCCTAACTCCACCTAATTCACATTCAATGTGATTCCCCACTATCCTTTCAATAAACTGATGTTTTTTTGATAATCAAAAGGATTTCTATGAGATAAATTTACTAAAATAGTTTATCTCACACCGCAAAAAGTAAGGTAAATAAAAAAGTGCTAGGAATCCTAGCACTTTTTATCGTTTGCTTATTCTACTACAAGAAGTCCCGCTCCAATAATTCCATTGTCTCCCTTAATGGTGGATGCTTTTATATTTTCTAAAATATGTTTTTGTTCGTGATGCAAGAGAAGTCCCAATTCCTCTTTAATCAATTCAATAAAGTCTGGATTGTAATTTGAAACGCTACCCCCGAATACAATCACTTTTGGATCCAGAAGGCAAACCATTCCATGCAATGCACTAGCTAGCCCTTTTGCAGTCTCCTCAATGATTCTATTTGCCGCTTCTTCCCCAGATCTCCATTTTTCAAAAACATCTTTTGTAGTTAAGGCTACATCTTCATACAACTCTCTCCCCGTACGCTCAATAGCCACACCTGAACAAGCTCCCTCTAACGATTCTAAACATTCAAAGTACGGAACTTTTAGAAACCCAATTTCTCCTGAAAAACCTTCCCCGCGTAAAATCGTATTATTGACAATGTTAGTCGCTGCAATCCCTGTTGATACAGTAACATAACCAAACATGTCAGACGATTTTAAATGAAGTAATCGATATTCCGCATAAGCAGCCACTTTTACGTCATTGTCAATGCGTACTGGAATATCGCCGAATGTTTGTTTTAATCGTTCTACGACTGGAAAATTTGCCCAAGGAATATTATTTTGGAAAACAGCTACCCCATTTTCCACATCCACTTTCCCTGGCAAACCAACACCAATACCGTATGTATCTTGAATACGTAAATCATTTTCTTCGAGTACCTCTTGAATGAGTTGGACCACTCCCTGATACAAACTTTCTGCACTCTCAGTTTGGCTAGGTCTTTGAGAACGACTAACAATTTCTCCCTTCTCATTAATCAACGCAACAGCTACTTTTGTTCCCCCAATATCAACGCCAACTGCTACTTTCATCAAAACCCCTCCATTCATTTTGATTTCGTTTCTAAATTTATTTTACAATGAAATCTCCAAAAGCTCTTATCCTTTCTTGCGGTTTACTATAACTATTTTGCTCTCCTTAAAACATTTTAAAAAATGATAACCTTATTGATAGCCGTTTTGCTGTCTTTTTCTAACATTCTCTCCTTCTCTCTACTCCTCCCTCTTTTCTTCGCAAAAATTGTCTTATTTCACACCTAAGGATAAGAAACAGCGCTTATGTTAGAAAACTAATAATTGAATTGCATTGAAAAATGATAACCGAAGATAGCCGTTATAGTGGAATGAGTGATGGGAAAAAGCATCGAATGTGAATTAGAGGGAGTTGTGGATTCATCCACTACTCCCTATTTGAAGCTTCGAAGACCGAGAGACCTTGGGCTCGAGGCGGTGCCTCATCACAAAATCCACTATATTCAAACGGCTATCAATCAGGTTATCATTTTTCAAACTCATTCATTAAATAGTAACTCTTTATAAAATAAGCGCTGTTTCTTATCCCTTCAACCTTCGGTAGAATCTCTCAATTTTTGCACAAAAAAAGGAGGGAAAGCAATTTGCTTTCCCTCCGTAATTCCTAGGAATTATTTATTTTTTAAGTTGTAGAACGCTGATAGACCTTGGTAAACAGCTAAGTCACCTAATTGATCTTCGATACGTAATAATTGGTTGTATTTAGCAATACGGTCTGTACGGCTTAATGAACCAGTCTTGATTTGTCCAGCGTTTGTTGCAACTGCGATGTCAGCAATTGTTGAATCTTCAGTTTCACCAGAACGGTGTGAAACAACTGCAGTGTAACCAGCTTTTTGAGCCATTTCAATTGCGTTGAATGTTTCAGTTAAAGTACCGATTTGGTTTACTTTGATTAAGATTGAGTTTGCAATACCTTTTTCGATACCACGAGATAAGATTTCAGTGTTAGTTACAAATAAGTCGTCACCAACTAATTGAACTTTACCGCCTAAGCGTTCAGTTAATAATTTCCATCCATCCCAGTCGTTTTCGTCACAGCCGTCTTCGATTGTGATGATTGGGTATTTTTCAACTAATTCAGCTAAGTATTCTACTTGTTCAGCAGGAGTACGTTTAGCACCTTTTTCACCTTCGAAGATTGTGTAATCATATACGCCATCTTTGAAGAATTCTGATGAAGCACAGTCAAATCCTAAGAATACATCTTTACCAGGTTCTAGACCTACTTTTTTGATTGCAGCTAAGATTGTTTCTACAGCATCTTCAGTTCCTTCGAATGTTGGAGCGAAACCACCTTCGTCACCTACAGCAGTTACTAAACCACGGTCGTGTAAGATAGCTTTCAATGCGTGGAATACTTCAGCACCCCAACGTAAAGCTTCTTTGAATGTTGGCGCACCAACTGGTAAAATCATGAACTCTTGGAATGCGATTGGAGCATCTGAGTGAGATCCACCGTTAACGATGTTCATCATTGGTGTTGGTAATACTTTAGTGTTGAATCCGCCTAAGTATTGGTATAAAGGTTGATCTAAGTAGTCAGCAGCTGCGCGTGCTACAGCGATAGATACGCCTAAGATTGCGTTAGCTCCTAATTTACCTTTGTTTGGAGTACCATCTAATTCGATCATTAATTTGTCGATCGCCATTTGCTCACGAACATCATAACCTAAGATAGCTTCAGCGATAATGTTGTTCACATTGTCAACTGCTTTTTGAACTCCTTTTCCTAAGTAACGAGATTTGTCGCCGTCACGTAATTCAACTGCTTCGTATTCACCAGTTGAAGCTCCTGAAGGAACCATACCGCGTCCGAACGCTCCACTTTCTGTGTAAACTTCAACTTCGATTGTTGGGTTTCCACGTGAGTCTAGTACTTCTCTTGCTAATACATCTGTAATAAATGGCATGATTTATTAACTCCTTTAAATTTTATTTTGTACGTTATTATTTTAATCGAAAAACTATAGACTTTCAAGAATTCCTAAGGTTTTCTTTATTTTTCAATCAATGTTTCACCAGTCATTTCTGCTGGTTTTTCAACATTTAAAAGATCAAGCATTGTTGGAGCAACGTCTGCTAAACGTCCACCCTCACGCAATGTAACACCTTTCTTCGTAACAATCACTGGTACTGGCACTGTAGTATGTGCAGTATGTGGTGTTCCTTCTGGTGTAATCATTGTTTCTGAGTTACCGTGGTCCGCAAAGATAATTGCGCTACCGCCTTTTTCAAGGATGGCATCCACCACTTTACCTAAGTTTTCGTCCACTGCTTCAATCGCTTTGATAGTTGGTTCTAACATTCCTGAGTGTCCAACCATATCTGGGTTTGCAAAGTTCAAGATGATGGCATCATTTTCATCATTGATGATTGAATTGTATAATGCATCTCCTACTTCATAAGCACTCATTTCTGGTTTTAAGTCGTAAGTTGCAACCTTTGGAGAAGGAATTAAAATACGATTTTCGCCAGGGAATTCTTCGTTACGTCCACCATTCATGAAGAATGTTACGTGTGGATATTTTTCAGTTTCAGCAATACGTAATTGTGCAAGACCTGCTTTAGATAACACTTCACCAAGAACGTTTGTCATTGGAATTGGTGGGAATGCTACTTCTGCATCCACGCTTGGGTTATATAAAGTCATTGTCACAAATTTAACATTTGTAGCACGTGCACCACGGTCAAAGTTTGTCCACTCTTTATCAGTGAACGCATTTGATAATTGGATTGCACGGTCAGGACGGAAGTTGAAGAAGATGATTGCATCGTTGTTTTCAACTTTTGCCACTGGTTTGCCATCTTTAACGATTACTGATGGAATAACGAATTCATCTGTAACGTCTTTAGCATAGCTATCTTCGATAACTGCTTGTGCGCTTTCGAATTGTGGTCCTTCGCTATGAGCAATGGCATCATAAGCTAATTTCACACGTTCCCAACGTTTGTCACGGTCCATTGCATAGTAACGACCTGACACTGTTGCGATTTCTCCAACGCCTACTTCAGCTAATTTATCTTCTAATGTTTTGATGTAAGAAGGACCAGCTTTAGGGTCTACGTCACGTCCATCCATGAATGCATGAATGTACACTTTGTCGATTCCTTTTGCTTTAGCTGTTTCCACTAATGCTAATAAATGGTTGATGTGGCTGTGTACCCCACCATCAGATAATAATCCGAATAAGTGTAATGCAGAGCCGTTTTCTTTCACGTGGTTAAACGCACCATTTAATGCTGGGTTTGACTCGAATTCACCATCTAAAATCGCTTTGTCGATACGAGTTAAGCTTTGGTAAACGATACGTCCAGCACCGATGTTTGTATGACCTACTTCTGAGTTCCCCATTTGGCCATCTGGTAGACCTACATCTAATCCAGAAGCTTTTAATGTTGTATGAGGGAATTCGTTATAATAACGATCAAAATTTGGTTTTTTTGCTTGTGCAACGGCATTACCTTCAACTTCTGGTCTCCATCCGAAACCATCTAAGATAATGATTGCAACTGGTGATTTTGCCATTATTTTACTGCCTCCAATAATGCTAAGAATGAATCTGGTTGTAAGCTTGCTCCACCTACAAGAGCTCCGTCCACATCTGGACAAGCCATGTATTCAGCAATGTTTTCTGGTTTTACAGATCCACCGTATTGCACGCGAACTTTGTCAGCAACTTCTTGACCGAAGTCAGCTGCTACTACGTCACGAACAACTTTACACATTTTTTGAGCGTCATCTTGAGATGCTGATTTACCAGTTCCGATAGCCCAGATTGGTTCATAAGCAATCACTAATGATGATACTTGTTCGTTTGATAAACCTTTCAATGCTGCAGAAACTTGTCCACCTACGAATTCAGAAGCTTTTCCTGCTTCGTAAGTTTCTAATGTTTCTCCACAACAAATGATTGGTGTTAAGCCGTTTCTGAAAATAGCATGTGCTTTTTTGTTGATATCTTCGTCAGTTTCGTGGAAGTATTCACGACGTTCTGAGTGACCGATGACTACGTAGTGCACGCCCATTTCAGCTAATACTTTAGGTGAAGTTTCACCTGTGAAAGCACCAGCATCTTCAAAGTAGCAGTTTTCAGCAGCTACTTTTAATTCTGAACCTTTCGCATATTCTAATAAAGTAACTAAGTCCACTGCAGGAGCAGCAATAGCACTTTCTACACGTTCGCCTGAAGGTAATTTACCAACAACAGCTTCCACAAAAGCTTGAGTTTCTTTTGGGTTTTTATTCATTTTCCAGTTTCCGGCAATAATTGGTTTACGCATATACACAACATCTCCTTTTAATGTTTAAAATTATTTATCACTGATAGCAGCAACACCTGGTAGTTCTTTACCTTCTAGATATTCTAGAGAAGCTCCACCACCTGTTGAAATGTGAGTGAATTTGTCAGCGTAGCCTAGTGAGATTGCAGCAGCAGCTGAGTCCCCACCACCGATGATTGTAGTTGCGCCTTCAAGGTTCGCAATCGCTTCACATACACCGATAGTTCCTTTAGCAAAGTTTGGTAATTCGAATACACCCATTGGTCCATTCCATACAACAGTTTTTGCATCTTTTAAGTAGCTTGCAAATAATTCAACTGTCTTAGGTCCAATATCAAGCCCTTCTTGATCTGCTGGGATTGCATCTGAAGCAACGATTGTAGCGACTGCATCGTTAGAGAATTCTTTAGCAACAACGTTATCGATTGGTAATACTAATTTGTCGCCAGCTTTTTCCATAATTTCTTTTGCTAATTCAACGCGGTCTAATTCTAATAATGAAAGACCCACTTCACGTCCCATTGCTTTGAAGAATGTGTACGCCATTCCTCCACCGATAAGAACTTTATCCGCTTTGTCTAATAAGCTGTTGATAACTCCAATCTTGTCTGAAACTTTCGCTCCACCTAAGATAGCCACGAATGGACGTTCTGGATTATCTACTGCGCCACCGATAAATTTGATTTCTTTTTCCATCAAGAATCCAGCAGCTGATTCTAATTGGCTTGCAATACCAACGTTTGAAGCATGCGCACGGTGAGCTGTACCGAATGCATCGTTAACGAATAAGTCGCCTAAAGAAGCCCAATATTTACCTAATTCAGGGTCGTTTTTAGATTCTTTTTTACCATCTAAATCTTCGAAACGAGTATTTTCGAATAATAAAACATCGCCTTCGTTAAGTGCATTAATAGCAGCTTCTAACTTTTCTCCACGAGTTTCTGGAACGAAAGTCACTGGTTTTTCTAATAACTCAGATAAGCGTTCTGCAACTGGACGTAAGCTCAATTTAGCTTTGTCTTCTTCTGATTTCACTTTACCTAAGTGAGAGAATAAAATCACTTTCGCATTGTGGTCAACTAAGTATTTGATTGTTGGCAATGCTTGAACGATACGGTTGTCGTCTGTAATCACGCCATCTTTCAAAGGTACGTTAAAGTCCACACGAACTAAAACTTTTTTGCCTTCAACTTGTAAGTCTGTAACGATTTTTTTAGCCATAAAATAGCCTCCTACATTTTTATTTGGAGCGAGTGCATTACTCACATTATGAAAACAGGGCGAGGAAGCGAATGCTTCCATCGCCCTGAGAAAATAGATACGATTAGCCAAATCTATAGTTTAAATTATAGTTTTGCAAAGTATTCTAAAGTACGAACTAATTGTGCAGTGTATGACATTTCGTTATCGTACCAAGCAACAGTTTTAACTAATTGTTTGTCGCCTACAGTCATTACTTTAGTTTGAGTTGCATCGAATAATGAACCATAAGTGATACCTACGATATCAGAAGAAACGATTGGATCTTCAGTGTAACCGTAAGATTCATTTGCTAATTCTTTCATAGCTGCGTTAATTTCTTCAGCAGTAACTGGTTTTTCTAAAACTGTTACTAATTCAGTTAATGAACCTGTTGGAACAGGAACACGTTGTGCAGCTCCGTCTAATTTTCCGTTTAATTCTGGGATTACTAATCCGATAGCTTTAGCAGCACCTGTTGTATTAGGAACGATGTTTACTGCTGCAGCACGAGCACGACGTAAGTCACCTTTTGCGTGAGGTGCGTCTAATGTGTTTTGGTCACCAGTGTAACCGTGGATTGTTGTCATTAAACCTTCAACAACACCAAATTTATCGTTTAATGCTTTAGCCATTGGAGCTAAGCAGTTTGTAGTACATGAAGCACCAGAGATAACAGTTTCTTTACCTGTTAAAATGTCGTGGTTTGTGTTGAATACAACAGTAGGAACGTCATTTCCACCAGGAGCAGAGATAACAACGCGTTTAGCGCCACCTTTTAAGTGTAATTCAGCTTTTTCTTTAGAAGTGAAGAAACCAGTACATTCTAATACGATATCAACGCCTAGTTCACCCCATGGTAATTCTTCAGGATTACGGTTAGCAAGTACTTTAACTTCTTTACCGTTAACGCGGAAAGCACCATCTAACACTTCAACTTCACCGTTGAAACGTCCTTGAGTTGAATCATATTTTAACAAGTGAGCTAATTGCTTAGCGTCTGTTAAGTCATTGATTGCAACAACTTCTAATCCTTCCACATCTTGAATACGACGGAATGCTAAACGACCGATACGTCCGAAACCGTTAATACCAACTTTAACTGTCATATAGTTTTTCCTCCTAGGAATTTTTATTTTATTTTTTGCGGGTTGCCCCGTTCAAAACCAACTCTGATGTCTCCTTGTCAATCACAAACCAGGTGCGATCTACCGGAGCTAATTTGGCATATGCTTTTAAAGCAGCTGCCTTCTCTTCGCCTTCCACAACAGCAATCGAATGTGGAATCGTAGATAAATCACTAAGATGCAGCCCTACTCGTGGAATTTTTAACACCACATTTCCTTCTGCATCGAAGAAACAACCGAATGCTTCGCCAATTGCTTTCTTCTCTTTTAACGTAGCCATTTGTTCTTCCAAGAGGCCACGTCTCTCTCCCATAATAATAGCACTTCCAACGCTATATAACAAACACTCCGCCTTTTTCATGAGACCAATCGTCTTTGCGACGGAAGGTTCTTGCATTAAGGGCGTATAAGTTGCTTGTTGGACATGTTCTGGAACAAAGAGCGCTTCATGATGGGCACCAATTCCAGTTGCCATTTTTTCACTGACATTATTCGCCTGAATCAGCATCGAACCAAACATTCCCCCTCTTGCAGGAACAATTGTAAGATCTCGATTCACAGAAATCTCTTTTGTGAACCCTTCGCTGACACGGACCATCGTTTGACCACCCGTGATGGCAATAATGGAAGTTCCAAGCGGTAAAAGCACATCCATAATTTCTTGTACCAACTCAGATGTTTTTTCCGGATCATCTACAACTTTTACATACTGAACGCCTAAGGTTTTAGCCACCTTATGTTCCACCAGACTCATCTGAATAAAGTTGTTTTTTAAATCATCCGAACGTTCTAATATAAATTCGCCAATTTCCGTAAGATGCATTCCTACGCCTTTCACTTCGATGAGGTCTAATTTCTTCATCGCCTCACATTCATTACGAAGTGTTCTCTCAGACATTTGAACCACTTTTGCAAGTGCCCTACGTCCAATGGGTTGATACGTTGCAATAGCTTGTAAAATACGAAAGCGCGTTTGAAGTGCAACCCTGCTTTCTGGAACCAACAAATGAGATAGATTAAGATAATTCATCGAAACCTTCCTCCAATCGCTTCCTAACAGGGCCTAATTACGTCCCACTATTTTTCTAGTATCTTTGAACGTCTATTGCTGAATACATGTATATTTTACCATAAAACAATAAAAATGCAACTATACGCATATTACAAATTGGTTAAGATCTATGATACACAGGGACACATTTCGTCCCGATTTGCTTATTAATCTTTTCATGGCAGGTTTCTCCGTCGTCCATCACAAAAGAAATTTCTAAATGGGCTCCGACTTTTTGAGCTATCTTCTCCAAATATAAAATCGAGGGATTATGGTGTCCTGAAACTAACCGTGACAAATGTGCTGGTTTTATCCCAACCTTTTCTGCAAACTCGGTACGAGAGAGTCCGGACACAAGTCTCAACTCTGTAATCCTTGCTGCCATTTCTTTTAGAGTGAAATCTAAATCTAAGTCTTTTTCGTAGTTCTCCCAATCGAATGACAAGCCTGCTATCGAACGCTTCAGATTTTGATCCATTTTTTAAAGCCTCCTCTTTAGTATATACAACTGGAATGTTCAATTTAGTCTTCGTTTTATTCCCCCACATTTCGAGTATCGCAGGACTTAATCCTTCCTTATCCAACAGCTTAAGAGCAGCAAGCATTTTTATCTTCTCTTTATACGGTCTACTATCCACAAACTCTAACGTTCTTGGGTCAATCTGATGTTCTATTTTCATATTTTTCCCTCCCGCTTAAACATTACCATATTTGGTAATTACCATATATGGTAATGTTGCTCTCTTCGTATACTTTTTTGCTCTCTTTTCAACAAAAAAGACTGGAAATCATTCCAGTCTTTTATACAAATCATATTTTATTTTTAACGATTTACGTCTACGTCTTTACGATTCATTAAAATCGCAAAACCTCCTAATACGCTAAGAGCACCTATAATCGTAGTGAAAATAGTTGTAGAAGTTCCAGTTTTTGGAAGATCAGATTCAGAAGTAGTCGTGGACTCTCTTGGTGTCACTGTAGTTTCTGTAGTAGATCCTTCAGTCGTACTAGTTTCTGTCGTTGTTGATGAAGATATTGGTTCTTCTGTTGTCGTTGATTCTGTTGTCGACTCCGTTGTAGTCGTTGAAGACGTTGTAGATTGGGTAGTCGTTGTTGTTGTCGGTGCAGTAGTAGTCGTTGTTGGTTCTTCTGTTGTCGTTGTAGTAGTTGTAGTAGTGGTTTCTGCCTTATTCACTACATCTTTACGAACAACGCCATTGGCTGCATCCGCTACGTTTACTGTAATTTCTTCCTCGGAGAGAACATATCCGGCTGGAGCTTTTGTTTCTTTAATCGTGTATTTTGGTTTGATTAAACTATCAAATGTTACCACACCGTTAGCATCTGAAGTTGCAGTTTTCACTAATGTTCCTTCATAGTATAATCCGAATTCCGCACCTTGTAGTTTTTCACCAGTGTCTGATTTTTTCGTTAATTCCACTTTGAAAATATTACTTCTTGCATTACCACCATCTTCTTGGTAAACAATTTGAGCATCTGCTACCGATTTCCAACCCGTCGAATCTTCCATCGTAGCGTTGTTATTTAAAAGCATTCCATTTGCTGGAGCGCCTAGTAAATCCACATCGTATTTTACATAGTAACCTCGGTTTGGATTAAATGGTTTCAAACTCAATGTGAATGACTTACCATCTGGTGAAAACTGCGGGCTATAACTTGCTGTTACGTCTTCTTGATATCCTAAACGAATAGAATTATCTGTTGTATCTGTATACCAAGTTCCAGACATCACTCTAAAGCTGGATTTATCAATCTTCGCATTTTCGTATTGAATTGTATCACCAATCATTATATCCGTAAAATTAAGATAATTTTGGTTAACATATATAATGTAATGTAACTTGCTATTATCGTTTGGATCTTGCCAACCAGATTTAGCGAAATCTTGAGGTTCCATTCCGGCAATCCCAGTATAATTGACAACTCCTGAATACATTGGAGTGTGGTTTACGGTTACTGTTAAAGGAATTTGTTGTGCTGTACGCGCTACATTGTGGTCGATACGAACCGTCATAGTGAAGTTCCCTGAGAAACTTGCACGCTGTGTTACATAGTTTGTAAAGGTTAATATAGCTTGTTTACTTGTAGAGTCAATGGTTGCATTCGCTACTACTTGTCCGTTCACATCACGAATTTCAAATGATTTTCCGACAAATATTACCTCTTCAGGCAATTGAATCGTTGCAGTATCTCCTGGCTGTACTTGACCATTATTAAATGCAAACTCTGCATTTAAACGAAAGTTCTCCCAAGAACCAACGCCCTGAGTTAAAGGTTCTCCTTGGCTATTTTGTATATCTATTCTTGTAATCACATTATCCACAACCGCAGATTCTATTTTAGGTTGTTGAAATATTACAAAAAGAGCAACCAATAATGTCATTAAAAGAACAATTAACTTCTTGTTTTTAATCATTTTTATCCCCTTTCTCCTTACCTTTTTCACAGATAATACGCTAAAAATTCACATAGATCTCAGGTGAAAAAAGAAAATTCAATTTAGAATAAATCTATTATACACGAATTTATTTAAAATTTAAACCCTCATCAAACCAAACTTGCATAACTCCTTAAAATTAGGTACACTATTATTCGAATGTCGCCTTAGTGTAGTGGATATCACATAAGATTCCGGTTCTTATAACAGGGGTTCGACTCCCCTAGGCGGCTCTAAAATCATTGATTCAATAAAAAAGAAGCAGAAATTTCTGCTTCTTTTTTTATTTATCTATTATTTATTGAAAGCCTCTTTTTTTCTAAAGAAAAGAAGAGTTGTTGCTGAAAGAATTAGCATCATCGCTACCATAACAGTATTTCCAACAGATGTTCCAGTATTTGGCAACTCTGAGTCCTTTTGAGAATCTTCCTTCGAAGTGTCCTCAGAAGGGATTCCGTTGATGACGCCTGAATTACTTGTTGAGTTTTGAGTAGTGCTTAGACTATCCGTTCTAGACTCTGTCGTAGTAACTGTTGTTGAAACAGATGTTGTTGTCGGAGCTTCCGTTGTCGTTGGAGCTACTGTTGTCGTTGGCGCTACTGTTGTCGTCGGTGCTTCCGTTGTTGTAGGCGCTACTGTTGTCGTTGGAGCTTCCGTCGTCGTTGGAGCTTCCGTTGTTGTAGGCGCTACTGTTGTCGTTGGTGCTTCCGTTGTTGTTGTCGTTGTCGTAGTTGTCGTCGTAATTGGCTTATCTTTTAAGTTTAAAGACACCCCATCTTTTCCAAGAACCAATGTATATGTTTTGTCATCAATCTCATATCCAGCAGGTGCTTTTTTCTCTTTAATTGTAAAAGTTTGACCAACATATTTTGCATCAAATGCTTTTGAAGTAGCAATCCCTTTTTCATTCGTTGTTACTTCGAATTTTCCACCATCTGGATCTGTAATTTCATATACTGCACCAGCAACAGGGTTTAGTTTAAAGGTATCTACTTTTACAATTCGAATTTGATACGCAGTTGACGCAACAATCGTCCCTGAATACAAAGAAGTTGCTGTTGCTTCAAAAGCAGTTCTTGTAACATTACTTCTTTGTGTTAATAATGTTCCATCTTGTTTAGCAAGTGTAATAACATTTTTTACCTTCGCACCATTATTTGGTGTCGTAGTATCATAAGTTACGTAATATTTTTGAGAACCATCTTTAAAAGTCACACTAAAATTCGTATAATTCTCATTCCAATTAACGGTATATTCGACCCCTTCTGTTAATAAAACCGAGTCTGTTTGAGTCGCAGATGTTCTATCTGTTAGAGAAGGAGAACTGTACACTTTTAACGATTCTGGAATATATTGAATAGCTGCAACACTTGAGTCATTTGGTAAGTCATCGTTTAATACCAAGTTAGGACCGTTATCTTGTCCCCCCGTATTTACACGAACTCTCCATCTTGAAAGGAACTGACCAGAACTTACTGAACCAATTTCTTTTAGCTTATCAGAAGTCCAAGAAATTTTTTGGGCTGTGCCCCCATTTTTTGCGAAGTTTTCATACCCAACTGTTGGTCTTACTTGTTGTGTCGTTGTTGTATGGGTTTGTTCAAAAGTCTCTACTAACGACTTAGAATCTAATATTAATTTATGATTCGTAAGGTCTTTTTTGTATAAAAAGTTTAGAGAGAAATTTCCATTAACATCCTTAACGACGTTCGCACCCTTCGCTTTTAAGTACTCCTCTAGATTTTTAAGAGTAACCGTGATGGTACCCCCTTGTTCGTCTCCATTATCGTTAAACTTCAAATCCGCAATTGTCACATTAGTAGTAGGGTCGACTAATTCCATATCATTATTTCCGTATAATGATACAGGTGCAGGAATATTTATTTTAAAATTATCACCATTTGATAGATTCCCATTATATTTTGACAAATCAAAGGTCATTCTCAATCGATATCCTTGATTCGTTCTTAATTGATACACTCCATCTTTGTCAGGTTCTAATGTATTGTCTAATTGATCTAATAAAGTAACACCTGTCACGACTTTTTCAAGTTCTTTTACTTCAGAGGCAACGGATTGTTCATTTGCTAAAAAAATTAATGAAAAGAGTGACATTACAGTAACCAATAAAATGAGCCATTTTTGTTTTTGTTTCATATTTACCTCCCCTTCTATAAATAAACATAATAATATAGAATAATATACAATTTTATTAGAGTGAAGTCTATTGATATTATCTCGCAAAAAAGAGGTAAGAAGAATTTTCTCTTACCTCTAATCATTTTGAAACTAGTTTCTGTCTACAGGCTTCTTATAATGAAGAAAAATCCCAGATATCCGTTGCTAAACCTTCATAAAATTCTGGCTCATGGCAAACCATTAAAATGCTTCCCTTATATTCTTGTAAGGCGCGTTTTAATTCCTCTTTTGCATCAACGTCCAAGTGGTTTGTCGGTTCGTCGAGTACGAGCACGTTTGACTCTTCATTCATTAACTTACAGAAGCGAACTTTTGCTTGTTCTCCCCCACTTAGTACTTGCACTTGACTCTCGATGTGCTTACTGGTTAATCCACAACGAGCGAGCGCCGCACGTACTTCTGGTTGTGTCATCGATGGGAAAGTATCCCAGATTTCTTCTAAGGCTGTTTTACGATTTCCTTTTGGTGTTTCTTGTTCGAAATACCCAAGGTCGATATAGTCCCCACGTGTTACTTTTCCATTCAATGGCTTAATAATTCCTAATAAACTCTTGAGTAGTGTCGTTTTCCCAATCCCATTTGCACCGACAATGGCAATCTTTTGGCCACGTTCCATTTCAAGATTCACATGTCCTGTTAGTGGACGATCGTATCCAATCACTAAATCTTCGGCTTGGAAGATGTAACGACCAGGAGCTCTAGAAGTCTTGAATTCGAATTTTGGTTTTGGCTTCTCGCTGGCTAATTCGATGACTTCCATCTTATCCAGTTTCTTCTGACGTGACATCGCCATATTACGTGTTGCCACGCGCGCCTTGTTCCGGTTTACGAAATCCTTCAAGTCCGCAATCTCTTTTTGCTGGCGGTTATACGCCGCTTCTAGTTGCGCTTTCTTCATCGCATACACTTCTTGGAACTGATCATAGTCCCCCACATAACGGTTCAGCTCTTGATTGTCCATATGGTAAATCAAGTTGACTACACTGTTTAAGAATGGAATATCATGCGAAATTAGAATAAATGCATTTTCGTATCCTTGTAAGTAACGTTTCAACCATTCGATATGCTCTACGTCCAAGTAGTTTGTCGGCTCGTCGAGTAATAAAATGTCTGGTTTTTCTAATAATAGTTTTGCAAGCAATACTTTCGTACGTTGACCACCACTGAGCTCGCTCACGTCGCTATCCATCCCAAAGGCTGCAACGCCTAACGCACGCGCTACTTCATCGATTTTCGCATCGAGAATATAGAAGTCGTGGCTATCTAATCGCTCCTGCAATTCGCCCACTTCTTCTAGCATCGCGTTCATTTCGTCTTCGTTTGCGTCACCCATTGCCATATACAATTCATTGATACGCGCTTCTGCCACAAATAAATCGTCAAAGGCTTTTTGAAGGACGCTGCGAACCGTCATGCCTGGTTCAAGCACTGTATGTTGGTCCAAGTAACCCACTTTCACATTTTTAGACCATTCGATTTTTCCTTCGTCTGGTTGTAATTGTCCGGTTACGATATTCATGAAGGTTGATTTCCCTTCACCATTGGCTCCAACGAGTCCGATGTGCTCCCCTTTTAATAGACGAAAGCTCACATCATTGAAGATGGCTCTTTCACCGAATCCGTGTGTTAATTTTTCTACATTTAAAATACTCATCAACGTTCTCCTTAAGTTTTCTCTGGGACATTGTATCATAGTTTGCGATAAATTCAAAAAATGCCAAAAGAAATACGGAGCAAGAAACGAATTCCTACTCCGCATTTTTCTACTATTTAAATTGTGCTTTGTATAAAGCTGCATACGCTCCGTTTTTGGCGAGCAATTCTTCATGCGTGCCGTCTTCTGTCAGTCCCTCTTCAGTAACGACAATAATACGGTCTGCATTTTTAATCGTAGCAAGGCGGTGAGCGATAATAAAGGTCGTTCTCCCTTTTGCTAACTCGTCAAACGATTGTTGAATGAATTTCTCCGTTTGCGTATCGAGCGCACTCGTTGCTTCATCCAAGATTAAAATCGAAGGATTCTTCAAGAAAATACGAGCGATTGAGAGACGTTGTTTTTGTCCACCGGATAACTTCACACCGCGTTCTCCAATATGCGTGTCTACTCCATCTTCTAAATCTTCGATGACTTCTTTTAGTTTTGCTTGCTCAATCGCACGGTCTACTTCTTCGTCCGTTGCATCGAGTCTTCCGTACAACACATTTTCGCGAATCGTTCCATTAAAGAGGAACACATCTTGTTGCACGATACCGATTTGACGGCGAAGCGATTGTAAGGTGAAACGATTGATGTTTGTTCCATCGACCAAGATTTCCCCTTCTTTTAAATCATAGAAACGTGGAAGTAAGTTCACAAGCGTTGTCTTCCCAACCCCACTTGGTCCAACGAAGGCAACGGTTTGCCCTGGTTCGACCGTTAAATTGATATGTTCTAACACTTTCTTATCTTCTTCGTATCCGAATCCCACGTTTTTATATTCCACTCGTCCTTCAAACGGTGGAGCAGGAATGGCATCGGGTGCGTCTTCAATATCGATTTCGACATTCATTAATTCTTTGAAACGACGGAATCCCGCAAACCCTTTTGGATACAGTTCAATCATGGAGTTCATCTTATTAATCGGTCCTACGAATACATTGGACAGTAAGATATAACCGACTAATTCTCCAGCTGTTAAATCGCCGATGACCGTGAAGTACGCCCCCACGATTAAGCTGAAGAGGTTAATACTACGCATTAATAAGTAGTTGAAACTACTGCTCGTTCCCATCGTGCGATAGAACGCAATTTTATTCGAACGATACTCTTGAATAAGTTCTTCGAAGAGTTGTTGCTCATGGCTTTCGTTGGCAAAAGCCTTCACCACTCGCATTCCGCTCAGTACATTTTCTAGACCAGCCGTATAGTTAGCTAATCCCTTGTAGATATTTCGATTAATACGAGACATGCGGCGGTTAAATACCGCAAGAGCCACTGCAATAATCGGTACGAAGAAAATCGTCAATAGTGCAAGCGTTGGATGCACTTGGTACATTAAGAAGAATGAAGCTATCAAGGTCATAATTGCAATAAAAAATTCTTCTGGGCCATGGTGAGCTAGTTCGCTAATATCGAATAAATCACTCGATAAGCGGCTCATCAATTCCCCGATTTTCATATTATCGAAAAACGAGAAGGATTGTTTTTGGACCTTCGCGAATAACTCACGGCGCATATCCGTTTCAATATTAATCCCTAAAATATGCCCCGTGTACACGACAATAAAGTTCAAAGTTGTCGAGAAGGCATACAGCGCAAGTAATCCAGCTCCCACGAGTAGAATTTGTTGTAAATTTTGAGACGGTACAATCTTATCGATAACACTTCTCACCATTATTGGAAAGGCAAGCTCGAGAATGGCCACGATTACCGCACATGTAAAATCGAGTAAGAATAACTTCTTATAGGGTTTGTAATAATGAATAAAATCTTTAATCACGTTTTCTCTCCTTTCGCATAATGTAATGTACTCCAGTCTTTTGTCTTATAGACGATATGTCCATAAAGAACCGTTAACGCATTTGACAATAACATGGCAATCCATACACCGGTAGCCCCGAGTGCTGTAAAGGCTCCGAGCACCCAAATAATTGGGAGGCGCAAGATCCAAAGACGTCCAACTGACATGTTCATGGAGTATTTCGTCACGCCACATCCTTGGAAGAATCCGTTGTACGCTGAAAATAAGCCCATGAAGAAAATGATAAAGGCGGTATAGTTTAAATACTCAACGGCATTTGCCCAAAGAACAGCATCCCTTCTGTCTTTAATAAAGATTCCAAGAATAGGAGATTGGAAGAAGAAGACAACCACACAGCCAACTGTTGAAATCATCAGCACCCATAGTAATGCTCGTCTAAAGATGGCATGCGCACGGTCATAAAGTCCTGCCCCCATATTTTGTCCGATAATAGCTGTTAGCGCCGCCCCGATTCCCATCTGTGGTTGCGTCAGTAAATCCGAGATGCGGTTTACCATCGAGTACGCAGCAAGTACTGACGTTCCATAAGACTGAATGAGTCCATTTAAAACTGTGAATCCTAATGCCGCTCCTCCATACCCAAATGCAGATGGCCATGCGACTTTGAGAATTTCTTTCATCACTTCTTTATCCACTTTGACGTGTTTCAAATAGATTTGAATTTCCGATTCCTTACGAACCGCACGAATGGCAAGCACTAGTAACAACACTTTAGCAATGACCGTTGCCCAACCAGCTCCTTCAATTCCCCAGTTTAACCCGGTAAGGCCTACAAAAGGAATTGTCGCAAAAATAAAGATAGGATCTAGAATTACATTTGAAATAGAAGAAGCCGCACTAATCATTGTAATCGTACGTGTTCTTCCTTGTGCATTTAGCAAGGATTGATAGCCAAAGTAGCAAAAATCAAAGAAAAGTCCAATGAAGTTAATTTTCAAATACGCTACGGATTTTGCTAAAAAAGTGCCCTCTGCCCCCATCCATTCCACGAATAGAGGTGCTAAGAAATAGCCTATCACGGATAACACGAATCCAAAGAAATACGTCAAAATCATCGCATTCCCCGCATAACGTTTAGCTTCTCTAAATTTTCCTGCTCCAAAGTATTGAGCAATCAGCGCGGTTGCCCCAACGCTTATCCCCATTCCAAGAGAAATAAATAAAAAATTCAACGGCCAAATAAACGCTGTTGCCGCAAAATCTTCTGCTGACAGTTGCGCCACATATAATCCATCCGTCAAATTGTATAAAGTCCGAATTAAATTGTTTATCATTAGCGGAGTCGCAATCGTTAAAATTACACGATTAATATGCCCCGTCGTTATAAAATTTTGTTTTTCCAAAATAATCACCTGTTCTAGTATACATGATATCCTCACCTCTGTGAACACATACCACGAACAATTCAACTTTTCTGCTTTTCTCTAAGAGTATAAAGGCTCGCTTTTGGGACATGGGATGTCTTCATAATAGCGGTAATAGGGCACCGGTTCGAGCCAAAGTCTCTCACCTCTAAAACTCAAAGCGGGAGTAAGGAACCCTTCCTAACTCCCGCTAATTCGCTTTTAGTGCCAGCCCCTATTACTACTATTATAGAATCCCATGTCCCTTCGCGAGCCTCTGTGCATTCTTATAAGGTAGAAAAAGTGTCCTGCTCTGTCTCCCTTCACCAGATTTGATGAATAAATAACTTCCTATTATTTTGCAAACAAAATTTTAAAGCACGTGATTTTAAAGAAACTAGAACAAAACCTTAAAGAAGCTCCTCATTCGTTTTTTAGCCCGTACGAAGCACACACAAACTTGCTTCCGTTCCCTCCGAGACAAAATTTCTAAACACGTTCTCAAAGAAACAAAAAATAAGCAATTCAAAAGTTAAGCACTCCCTAACATTTTTATACAAGCAGGTCTGAAGAATCATTTGGTCCATAGTAGCGACAATAGCGAGTGTAATCGATGCGAATTAGTAGGAGGTAGGAATTGATTCCTTACTCCTACTTTGAGGCTTGATAGGCAGTGAGACCCAAGGCTCACGCCGATACAGCTATTGTAGCTACTATAGAGATCCAAATGATTCATAAAAGACCTGCAGTCTGTTTACCAAAGCACAAAAAAAGAGTTAGGCACCAGCCTAACTCTTTGGAATTTCTCAAAATTATTTTTTAGTTTCTTTGAAGACAACGTGTTTACGTAATTTTGGAGAATATTTTTTTAATTCTAAACGCTCTGGATTGTTACGTTTGTTTTTGCTTGTTAAGTATAAACGTTCACCTGTTTCAGCACATTCTAATAAAATGTTGATACGCATGGATGACACCTCTCATTCAATTTATTTCATTAACTCATTGAGTTTCATACTGGTATATATTAACAAATGCCGTTCGCTTTGTCAATTCACAATACCACGGATTCAAAAAATTTATTCCTATAAAACTTTTTGAATCCAACCTTCTGGAGCTTCTACGTCCCCATACTGAATTCCTACTAGTTCATCATATAAACGTCTTGTTACTGGCCCCACTTCTGTTTCTGAATAGAACACATGGAAGTCATCCCCATTTTGAATTCCACCAACCGGAGAAATAACTGCAGCTGTACCACAGGCTCCTGCTTCAGCAAAAATATCTAATTGATCAACATACACATCTGCTTCTTTTACAGTCATTCCTAAACGGTGCTCTGCTAACCATAGTAATGAATATTTCGTAATACTTGGTAAGATGGATGGAGAGTAAGGGGTGATAAATTGATTATCTTTTGTAATTCCGAAGAAGTTTGCAGCTCCTACCTCTTCAATTTTTGTATGTGTCAACGGATCAAGGTAAATACAGTCGCTGAAATGACGTTCTTTGGCTTCTTTCCCTGGCAGCAAGCTTGCTGCATAGTTCCCGCCGACTTTAGCAGCCCCTGTACCTACGTGTGCTGCACGGTCATATTCAGAAACGATGAAGTTCGTTGGTGTTAATCCACCTTTGAAATAAGCTCCTACTGGCATTACAAAGATTGAGAAAATATATTCCGTTGCTGGACGAACCGCTACATTGTTTCCAACCCCAATCATGAACGGACGGATATATAAACTTCCTCCAGTTCCGTAAGGTGGTAACCATTGTTCGTTTGCCTTCACCACTTTTTTCACAGCTTCTACAAAGCGTTCTTCAGGGAATTCAGGCATGAGTAATCGACGGCAAGAACGAGCCATACGAGCTGCATTTTGATCCACACGGAATAAGTTAATGCTGCCATCTTTACAACGGTATGCTTTTAACCCTTCAAAACATTGTTGTCCATAGTGAAGTGCAGTTGCAGCTTCGTCAACCTTTAATACATTATCTTCAATCAATGCGCCTTCATCCCACTGTCCATCTCTGTAATAGCTGATGAAGCGTAAGTCTGTCTTAATATAATCGAATCCTAAATTATTCCAATCTAAATTTACTGTATTTGTCATATTGACCCCTTCTTTCCTAAATTACTCGACTACTTTATATTCTCCGGTGAGACTATCCATCTCCTCTAGCTTATGGTCTTTAGCATGATATCTAAAAAATCCATAAATTGACGTCGAAGAACGTTCCTCATGTCGAATTTGTAAATCGATGGTATCGCTTGTTTGAGCTTGAATAATAATGTCATAGTTCTCATTTAGAACGACTTTCTTTCTTTTTTCAATCTCTGCAATCGCTTGTTTCGCAAGTGTATTTCCACTTTTTTGTTCTACTGTAGTTTTTTGTTCTACAGTGGTTGTTTCAACCTTCGAAGAATTTGTTGTATCTGGAGATTTTGTCGTATTTTCTACTTTTTCTCCTTTGGACTCTGTTGTTGAAGACTGATTATTGGAAATTTGAACACCCGGAGCAGAATTATCTGCTGTTTGTCCTGACCTACGTGAACACGCTATTAATGTTAATCCCAAAAATGTAAATACTAGTCCTTTTATGATATTTTTGCTCATTCATACACCACCTTTCACATTTTTATTATTCTATCATAATTTTTCTGAAAAGTATTTCATTTCACATTATTGTAATTATATTGAAAAGCGGGTCACCTCTCTCTTTTTCTTTCCACTTTGTTTCCAATAAAAAATGCCCTATCATAGCTACAACTATGATAGGACCTTTCTGTGAATGTTATTGTTTTTCTTTAATTTCTTCCACGTAATTATAGACCATATGTCCTGCTTGTCCGCCATCTCCAACAGCTGTTGTGATTTGACGTAATGTTTTTTGACGAACATCGCCGACTGCAAAAATCCCAGGAATAGAAGTTTCCATTTGCTCGTTTGTCACGATCCAACCTTCTGCATTTGTGATATTTAAGTCTTTAAATGGATCTGAAACTGGTAATAAACCAACGTAAATGAAGACACCATCCGCGTCATGCGTTGTTACTTCGCCTGTATTCACATCTTTTACGCGAACGCCTGTGATTTTAGAACCGTCTCCTACGAATTCTTCAACGGTTGAATTCCATAAAAAGTCGATTTTTTCATTGGCGAATGCTCGGTCTTGCAATACTTTTTGTGCACGTAATTGATCGCGACGGTGAACGATAGTCACGCTTTTTCCGAATTGTGTTAAATACGTTCCTTCTTCAACCGCTGAGTCTCCTCCCCCAATGACGAAGATTTTCTTATCTTTGAAGAATGCTCCATCACATACCGCACAGTAAGAAACTCCACGCCCGGCATATTCTTCTTCACCAGGAACGTCTAATTTACGGTGATAGGAACCAGTCGCAATGACAACTGCGTAGGCATAGTATGTTTTCTTGCCAGCAGTAATCACTTTAACGTCTCCGTCTAGTTCAATTTTTGACACTTGGCCATAAGCATATTCTGCGCCGAATTGCATCGCACCTTTATACATATTGTCCGCTAATTCTGGCCCAGAAATTGTAGGGAAACCAGGGTAATTTTCTACATCTGAAGTATTTAATAATTCTCCTCCAGGAACACCTTTTTCTAAGATTAACGTTTTTAAATTCGCACGAGAAGTGTAAAGTGCCGCTGTCATCCCACCAGGGCCACTTCCGATAATGACTACATCATAAATTGTTCTTTCTTCCATCAGAGATTCTCCTTTTGTATAAACTAAGAGCGCTGAGACATAGTCCAACGCTCTCCTTCCATTTCAGTTTAAAATACGAACATCAATTGGGCAACTTTATTGCTCACTAGTATTTCCTTCTAGTTTCTTCCCTAATGCAATCACGTATTCTTTTAAGCTATCTTTGATTTCTGGATGTTCTAATCCAAATTCAATACTCGTCTTCATGAATCCAAACTTATCGCCCACATCAAAGCGTTCACCTTTAAATTGCTTAGCAAATACTCTTTGCGTTAAGTTCAATGTATCAATGGCATCTGTTAATTGAACTTCTCCACCTGCACCAGGTTCTTGCTTTTCTAAAATTTCAAAAATTTCTGGTGTTAATAAGTAGCGTCCAATAATCGCTAAGTTACTTGGTGCTTCTTCAGGTTTTGGTTTTTCAACGAAACGACGAACATTGTACAATCCATCTTCTACTTCACTTTCTGGATCGATAATTCCATATTTATACGTTTCTTCATGAGGAACTTCCATCACAGCAATATTTGAAGCATGAGTTCTTTCGTAGCCTTCAATCAATTGTTTGGTTAATGGAACTTCGTCACGCATAATATCATCCCCAAGCATGATCACAAATGGTTCTCCACCGACAAAGGCTTTTGCTTGAAGTACCGCATCCCCTAATCCTTTTGGATAGGATTGACGAACAAAGTATAAGTTAATTCCTGTTGTTTCTTGAACGAGTTCTAATAACTCTTTCTTTCCTTTAGCCTCAAGGTTTGACTCTAATTCGATGTTTGAGTCAAAATGATCCTCAATTGGACGTTTGCTCTTACCAGTCACAATTAAAATATCTTCAATTCCTGATGCTAGAGCTTCCTCTACAATATATTGAATCGTAGGTTTGTCCACGATTGGTAACATTTCCTTTGCCATCGCTTTAGTTGCTGGTAGGAAACGAGTTCCAAGTCCTGCAGCTGGAATGACCGCTTTTCTCACTTTTTGCATCTGTTTGTCCTCCGATCAGCTTATTGGTGTTCTTTGATGGATGCTTCTGATTTATATTCACGCCCCATTAGGCATTGAATTTCTTTACGAACATCGTGTCCGTTATATAACACATTGTATACAGCAGTTGTAATTGGCATTTCAATATTTTTTTCTTTTGCCAATTCATACACTGCTTTACAAGTTTCGACCCCTTCAACAACCATTCCCATATTTTCTAGAATCGTTGGAAGTGGAATTCCTTTCCCAATTTGATCCCCACATCTCCAGTTACGAGAATGAATACTTGTACATGTAACAATTAAATCTCCTACCCCACTCAGTCCAATAAAAGTCAGCGGATCTGCTCCAAAAGCAACTCCAAGACGACTGATCTCTGTTAATCCTCTTGTCATCAAGGCCGCTTTTGCATTATCCCCATAGCCTAGACCATGAAGAGCCCCTGCGCCAACAGCAATCACGTTTTTAAGTGCAGCTCCCATTTCAACTCCGACGCAATCAGTATTCGTATATACACGGAAAAATGAATTGCTGAATAATTTTTGTACGTATTTTGCAGACTCTATATTTTCACACGCAGCAGTAATCGTCGTAATATCGCGTCTTGAAACTTCTTCTGCATGACTTGGTCCGGATAACACTACGATATCCTCGTAGCGATCACGGTCCAATTCTTCTGCTAAAATTTCTGAGATACGTTTATACGTTTCCTGCTCTAGCCCTTTACTTGCATGAATAATCATCGGTTTATTCTTGAGCAAGTCATTTAATTGCTTCGCCACTATACGAATCGCTTTTGTTGGAAGTACGAATAAAATCGCATCCACATCTTTTACCGCTTCTGCTAAATCTAAGTAACCTCTAATCGAAGGATCTAAGAAAACACCAGGTAAGAAATGTTCATTCGTATGGCGCTCATTAATTTCTTTAATTTGAGCTTCATTATTTCCCCAAAGACGAGCCTCATGTTGGTTTTCTGCTAGCACCATCGCTAATGCAGTCCCCCAAGAACCAGCTCCTAAAATGGCGATTTTTTTCATATCAAAACTCCTTTACACTTTTCCAAATAATATTGGAGATTGTGGATTATCGATAGAGACATAATCCGGAACCGCTGGCACTCGTCGTCTTCTTACAACAACCAGACCAATTCCTAATAGGAATAATACGATTGAAACTAGTTGAGAAATTCTGATGACGTTAAACATCCAGAGGCTATCTGTACGCATTCCTTCGATGAAGAAACGACCAAATGAATACCAAATTAAATAGCCAGCCGCTATTTCTCCTACTTTTACCCCTTTACGTCTACGAAGATAGAATAAAATAAGAACTCCGACAAACGACCAAAGTGATTCATATAAGAACGTTGGTTGGTAATAAGCTCCATTGATATGCATTTGTTCAATAATGAAGTTTGGTAAATGCAATCCTTCTAAGAAAGCACGGGTTGTAACCTCTCCATGGGCCTCTTGATTCGTAAAGTTCCCCCAGCGACCAATTGACTGAGCCAGCAATACAACAGGGGCCAAAATATCAAGAAGTAACGCAAAAGAAACTTTCTCTTTTTTAGCAAACCAATACACCGTTGCTGCCCCTGCAATGACTCCCCCGTAAATGGCAATACCACCATGCCAAATTTGAATAATTTCGGCTGGATTTGCCAAATAATATTGCCATTCAAAAAGAATGTAATACAATCTTGCTCCAACAAAACCAAGTGGAACTGCCCAGAATACCAAATCAATAATAAAATCTTTTCGATATCCTTTTCTGGTAGCTTCCCTATCTGCTAAAGTCGTTGCTAAATAGATTCCAAAGGCAATAATAATGCCATACCATCGTACTTGTAACCCTCCAATTTCAAAAGCAATTGGATTAATGGTCAAGGCCATTTCTAATACATTCATTTACTGTTTACTCCTAAACTTCTTTATTTTCTTCAATCAATTTAGATAATCGATTGGTAAAGTTTTCTGTAGCATCAAAGCCCATTTTTTTAGCGCGGAAGTTCATACAGGCTACTTCAAGAATAATCGATACATTTCGACCTGTCTTCACTGGAATACGAATTTTAGGAATTTCAACTCCTAAAATTTCGACATTTTCCATATTTCCACCTAATCGATCGTATTTCTTATCAGGGGTCCAATTTTCAAGATGAACCACTAAGTCTACTTGCTTAGAATCTAAAATAGCTCCTGCTCCAAATAGCGTCATCACATCAACAATCCCGACACCACGAATTTCAATCAAGTTATTTAAAATCTCTGGCGCTTCCCCAATTAAGGTTAATTCATCGTAGTGATATAGTTCCACACGGTCATCTGCAACAAGACGGTGTCCTTTTTGAACCAATTCTAAGGCCGTTTCTGATTTACCAACTCCACTTTCACCAGTGATAAGTAATCCAATCCCAAAGACATCTAGTAGTACCCCATGCATTGAGAAACGTTCAGCTAGTCTACCTTCTAAGAAATTTGTCACACTACTAGAAACCTGAGTCGTTTTAGAAGAAGCCTGTAAGATAGGAATCTTTGCTTTTTCTGCTGCTTCAACAAGCTCTTTTGGCGGTTCTAATTTACGAGAGATAATAAAACATGGCGTATCTGGAGTACATAGGAGCTCCATTACTTCATATCTCGATTGCGAATCCATCTCATGCGCAAAAGACGTTTCAGTTCGTCCTAATAATTGAATTCTCTCCGATGGATAAAAATTAAAATAACCGGCTAATTCTAATCCCGGTCTTGAAATTTCACTTGTAACAATTGGTCTATCTAAATACTCTTCTCCATAAATTGGTTTTAAGTGAATATTTTTGATTAACTCTTTCACCGTAACAGGTTTCATAACATCCCTCTTTTCTTCATTCCTTTCTACTATACCATATTTTAGCGCTTTCTTGTACGGTTTTAGATTTTATTAAACAATTCCCACTTCTATTTTCAATTCAATAACCAATAATCTAAAATCAAACTTTTTGCTATTTCTATACTTTTCTATATAATAAATTTCAGTTTCATAAAGGAGGAAACATAAAATGGTCTTTTATTCATATGATTTTCTAAAAAGTAAAGTACAACAAATCGACTATATTCAACTTGGATTAATTCTATTTGTCATTGCAGTTTTAGCAATTGCTCTCTACCGATATTTTAAAAACAAACAAGATACAAAATTCCGCGAATTAGCATTAATCGCAGTCATTGGTATTCTAATACTGGCTGGTTCTAAGATTTCTGAATTACAATCTTCTAAAAATTCAGAAAACCAATACTCTGGAGCTCTTCGTTTTGTCGAAACGATTGCTTCAGACTTACACGTCAATAAAGAAGACATTTATATTAATACAGAAGCCGCAAAAGATGGTGCCATTGTAAAAGTTGGGGACCAGTTCTATCGCGTATTAACAGGGGATAGCCCTGATCATTACCTGCTTGAAAAAATGGAAGTACATAATCCAAAAGTGACAATTAAGGAGGCTGAATAATTTGAACTTTTCATATATCGATGTCGCAATCAAACTTGCGCTTGGTCTATTATCATTAATTGTTGTTATTAACTATACAGGAAAAGGAAATCTGGCTCCTACATCTGCCAGTGACCAAGTTCAAAACTATGTACTCGGGGGAATTATCGGGGGTGTGATTTACAATCCATCCATTACAATCCTACAATACTGCATCATTCTATTAATATGGTTTGCTTTAGTATTATCACTTCGTTGGATGAAAACAAACAACAGTAAAGTGAAAAAAATGATTGACGGGGAACCCTTACAATTAATTAAACGAGGAAAAATGGATGTTGAAAATGTCCGCCTAGCCGGTCTAACAGCACAAGAAGTAGCCTTTAAATTACGTGCACAAGGCGTCTACTCCATTCGTGATGTAAAAAGTGCCATTTTAGAGCAAAATGGACAATTAATTCTTACGAAAACTGGAGAAGAAAATCCAAAATATCCTCTCATTACAGATGGCGTTATTCAACATAACATTTTAGAAGTTATTGATAAAACTGAAGAATGGGTGACTGAACAACTTACTGCCCAAGATATTCAAGATCCTTCTGAAGTATTTCTTGCAGAATACAATAGCGGCCAATTGACGGTTGTAAAATATTAATCGAAGTCAACAAAAAAAGCGCCTTTGATATGTACCCCCTTTACTGGACAAACCA